>CAJOIG010000193.1 GCA_905234575.1 uncultured Oscillospiraceae bacterium | reverse complement strand
CCGTGGAGCAGGCACATGTCGTACCCGGCTTTCTTGAGAAGCTCGGCGCAGGCGGCAAAATGCTCCGCCACGTCGTCCATGTCCTTTTCGGTCATGGCCCGGACCTGCACGCCGTCCCAGTCGCGGTAGAAGTCCACCGGGCCGATGGGCTCGCCGCCGCGGTTGGCCGCGGGAGAGGCGTACATACCGGCGTGGTTCAGCTCGTGGGAGGCGATGGCGCCGCCCTCGTGGATTGCCATGGCGATCTCGGACAGATACGGCAGGACCGCGTTCGGCTTGGTGTAGTCAAGGCAGAAGCTGCGGGGATTGGAGGCTGCGTGCTCCCGGTCCACGGGGGTGTCGCCCAGCGTGACGACGGCCGCGCCGCCGCGAGCCTTTTCCGCGTAATAGGCGATCATGTCCGGCATGGGATAGCCGTTCTCGTCCATCTGGCAGATCATGTTCGGCGCGGAAAACAGTCGGTTGCGGAAGGTGAGCCCCTTCACGGAGAAGGTCTCGAACAGATGGGGATAAAACTGATTCATGGGTCCGCTCCTTGTTCAGTATGGTTTCAATCATCCGCGGAACGTCCGGCGGCGAGATTCCCCGCCGGACAATGTCCTTACAGCTCGCAGTAATCCTTCTTCACCACGAGAGAGGTATAGGAGTTCTCGTTGTTCAGAGTCTTGTAGGGTTCCGGCCAGGGAACGGTGTTTTTCGGACGGTCCAGGACGGAATACGGGGTGTGCAGGGGGCCGGGATCGGTCACGGGAGGCGCGCCCAGCGTGGGAGGAGGCGGCGGGTTGGGGTTCGGATCCGTCAGACGCTCATACTCGCCGTGGGCCCAGTCGAAGTGGTCCATCCGGGTGAGGATGTCCGGGCAGACATGCTCGTGGAGGTACTTCCACTCGCCGTCCACGAGGACGAAGTCGGAGCCGTAGCGCTCCCAGAGGACGTTGCAGTAGGGGCGTCCGTCGTCCGTCAGACGGGAGTGGATGACGCCCGGGGTGATAAAGCTGCCGCGGGCCGACTTGCCGTCCTCCGCCACCTCGATGACGTCCGTCACAAGGGTATGGACGGAGGCCTCCATGAGGGGGCGCGGGTCCTTGCCGGTGACCTCGGGCCAGCGCTCGCGGATCTCCAGCCAGTTTTCGAAGCACATCTTGTCGTAATCGCCCACGGAACCCCACCAGACCTGGTCTCCGCCGCGCATGCGGCCGAAGGCGTGGGCCCAGGAGGCGTTCTCGTCCATGCACCAGATCTCGTCCCACTCCGTGGTGGCGTCCGCGCGGCCGTGCAGATACGTATGGCGCGCCTTGACGTTCTCCACCTCCTGGGAAGCGGCGGCGTTCAGAATGCGCTGATGAAGAGTCATTTCACTCATTTCCAGTTCCTCCCTTCTCCGGCTCCGTAGTGTTTGCCCTTCGGGGCCTTCCAGCCCTCCGGGCCGTAGCTGATGTCGTCGCTCCACGTCTCATAGGGCTCCGGCATGGCGGGATAGTTGTCCCACCAGTTGAAGGTGCCGTCGTGGATGAGCTGCTTTACGGTGGGCTCGCCGAACTCGACCATGACGGGATCGGTCTCGTAGTGGGGATAGGGGTCCTGATCTCCGTAGTCCGTTCCGGCCTCGGATACGAGATCGACGGCGGCGACCAGGTGCCAGATCTTCCACTCGCCGCCCTCCTTGATAAAGTCGAAGGCGACCTTCTCGGGCATCCAGAGCGCGTTCGCCGTGCCGTCGCCGTTCGACTCGGTCTCGTTCGCGATGGAGTAGAACAGGCCCTTCGCGGTCTTGCCGTCGCCGGCGAGCTCCACAAGGCCGGTCGTGGCGGGATGGAAGGCCATGTAACCGTCGCCGTGCTTCTTGTCGTACCAGGCGCGGATGGCGTCCATGCCCACATACCAGCCGATGTTCTTGCCGAAGGAGGCGGTCGCCTGATGGGCGGGCTCCTTCACCCAGAGCTCGTCGAGCTCCCGGGCGCGCCAGTCGTTCGCGATGTATACGCTGCGCTTATACACGAGCTTTTTGATCTCCTCCACGTCCCAGACGCGGCGGATCAGCTCCTCGTCGGAATAATTCGTTCGGAACATGTCGTCTCCTCCTTCCTTACACGGCATAGCTGAAGGTATCAGCAAAGGTCTCATAGGGCTCCGGGATGGCGGGCGCCTCCGTGATGGGACGGTCCGGCGTGTAGTACGGACGGACGGTCTTCGCCTCGGTATAGGCGGGATAGCGGAAGTCCTTCAGAGGCGCAAACTCCGGAAGCTCCGGATAGGCTTCGCCGGGCTTGCCCCAGCTCTGACCGCAGGTGTTGTCCACGTCGTTCACATACTGCATGTGCCAGATCTTCCAGCCGTCGGCCTCACGGAGAAAGTCCACCGCGAACCAGCCGAGGGTCCAGCGGGCGCGGGGGCCGCAGGCCTCCACGTCGTTTTTCGCGCCCTGGCAGTACCAGAGGCCCTTCGCCGTTTTCCCGTCGACGGCGACCTCGATGATCGGGCAGTACAGGGGCATGACTTTGAAGGGGCCGATGCCGTAGATCTCCTCCTCGCTCATGCTCCCCAGCCGCTCGGGGAAGCGCTTCTGCAGCAGGGACGCCACCAGGGCGTTCCGGTCGCGGCAGGCCTCGTAGTACGCCCGCACGGCCGCCGCGCCGCGGTACACGCCGTCGTTGAAGGCGAGGGTCGGCTCGTTCCCGCTCCAGAAGCGGTCAAAAAGCTCCTGCTCGCGGTTCAGGATGACGGTATTCGCGAATTTCCCCATCAGGTTCTTGATGGCGCGCTGGTCCTCCCACCGCTGGGTGAGCTGTTCCGGCGTATACATTTCCAGCATTCCTCCTTATGTTTCACATATAGCCGAGAGCGCTCACCGCGTCGTAGGCGTCTCTCGTCGCGTTCATGATCTTCTGGGCCTTGTTGCCGTCGCCGATGACGTAGAACTCCTTCACGAGTCCCCGCAGGGCGTCCACCTCGGCGCTGCGGGAGCGCATGCCGGAGGCCATGATGACGTTGTCCGCGGGATAGAAGACCTCGTTCCCGTCCCGATCGGCGGCGTAAACCCCGGTCTCGTCGATTTTGGTGCAGCGCATGCCCATCGCGGGATGGATCTTATCGCTCGTCTCGATCTCGTGCAT
>CAJOIG010000192.1 GCA_905234575.1 uncultured Oscillospiraceae bacterium | reverse complement strand
CATCGTGTCGAAGACGAACACCATCGTCATCTTCATCAACCAGCTCCGGGAAAAGATCGGCGTCATGTACGGCAACCCCGAGACCACCCCCGGCGGCCGCGCCCTGAAATACTATTCCAGCGTGCGCCTCGACGTGCGCCGCGTGGAGACCATCAAAAACGGCGACGAGATGGTGGGCAACCGCACCCGCGTAAAGATCGTGAAGAACAAGGTCGCGCCCCCCTTCAAGGAGGCCCAGTTCGACGTCATCTACGGCGAGGGCATCTCCAAGATCGGCGAGATCGTGGATCTCGGCGCGCGGCTCGAGCTCATTGAAAAAGCGGGCGCATGGTTTACCGTCTGCGGCGAGCGCATCCAGGGCCGCGAGGCCGTGAAGGAGTTCCTTATGACGAACCCGGACAAGGCCGAGGAGCTCGAGGCCCAGATCCGCGAGAACTCCTATAAGCTGCTGAGTCCCCAGGCCCTCAAGGCCGCCCGGGCCGCCGGCCGCGCCGTGGACGTGGGCGCGGACGACTTCGACGACGGCAGCGGCACGTGACGCCGCAAAATGGGGAGCGCTATGCCGTCCGCTCCGTCCGGAACGACCCGGCGGAGGAGACGGAGCGCTCCATGGGCAAAAAGCCCGCGGAAACGCCCCTCGACCGGGCCAAGCGCCTCGCGACGGAGTATCTGCAGCGCCCGCACTCCGAGAAGGAGCTGCGGGACCGGCTCCGGGACAAGGGCGTTGCGGACGCGGACATCGAGACGGTGACCGCCCTGTGCCTCGACTACGGCTTTCTGAACGACGCGGACTACGCCGGGATGATCGTCCGGCACTACGCCGCCATGGGCTACGGCGCGGGCCGGATCCGGCAGGAGCTTCTCCGCCGGGGGGTGCCGAAGGATCTCTGGGACGAGGCGATGAACGAGTTCCTACCGACGCCGGACGAGACCCTGGACCGGCTGCTTTCCGCCCGCCTGCGGGGTAAGGACGCCTCCGACCGCAAGGAGCGGGACAAGGCGGCGAACTACCTCTTCCGCCGGGGCTATGCCTGGTCCGACATCCGCGCGGCGCTGAACCGATACGGCGCCGAGGACGATCTCTACGAATGACTGCGAGGACCCGATGAACGTATCCTTTACCTCCCTTGGCTGCGCCAAAAACCTCATAGATTCCGAGCAGATGGTCGCCCTGGTGACCGCCGCGGGCCACGAGATCGTCGCCGATCCCGCCGAGGCGGACGCCGCGGTGGTGAACACCTGCGCCTTCATCGACGCCGCCCAGCAGGAGGCCATCGACGCCATCCTGGAGCTGGCGGAGCTGAAAAAGACCGGACGTCTGCGCCGCCTCGTGGTGACGGGCTGCCTGCCCGAGCGCTACCAGGGCGACATTTTGAAGGAGCTGCCCGAGATCGACGCTGTGCTCGGCACCGGCAGCTTCCCGGCCATCGTGGAGGCCCTCGAGAGCGGGGAGACCCATTTCGCCCGATTCCTCGACAAGAACGCCCCCCTGCCGGAGCTCGACCGCGCGGTGTCCACCGGCCCGGCCTGGGCCTATCTCAAGATCGCGGACGGCTGCGACAACCGCTGCGCCTACTGCGTCATCCCCTCCATCCGCGGGAAATACCGCTCCCGGCCCATGGACGCCATCCTCGCGGAAGCCCGGGCGCTCGCGGACGGCGGCGTGAAGGAGCTCATCCTCGTGGCCCAGAACCTCACCCACTACGGGAAGGATTTCCGCGACGGCACGACCCTGGCAAGCCTCCTGCGGGAGCTCGTCAAAATCGACGGCATCCGCTGGATCCGCCTGCACTACCTCTATCCCCACGAGATGACGGACGAGCTCATCGACCTCATCGCGTCGGAGGAAAAGCTCGTCAAATACCTCGACCTGCCCCTGCAGCATGTGAACGACGGCATCCTGCGCCGGATGCGCCGCCCGGAGACGAAGGCGCAGATCGTGTCCCTCATCGAGAAGCTCCGGGCTCGCATACCAGGCGTGGTGCTCCGCACGAGCCTCATCGTCGGCCTGCCCGGCGAGGGGGAGGCGGAGCTCCAGGAGCTTATCGACTTCCTCGAGACCTGCCGCCTGGAACGAGCGGGGGTGTTCGTGTTCTCTCCGCAGGAGGGCACGCCCGCCTTCGATATGACGGACCGATGTACCGCCGAAGAGGCGGAAAAACGGCGCGACCGGGTCATGGCGGTTCAAGACCGCATCATGGACGAATATGACCGGGACCAACTCGGCCTCGTGTTCGACGTGCTGTGCGAGGGAGCGGAGGACGGCCTCTGGTTCGGGCGTCGCTACGCCGATTCGCCCGACATCGACGAGCAGGTCCTCTTTTCCGGCGAGGCCGCGCCTGGCGAGTTCGTCCGGGTCCGCGTCACCGGGGCCGAGGACGGGGTCCTATACGGCGAGACGGTGTGACCGTTCGTTTCCCGTCTGAATAGGATACGATTGGTGGTACAATATGTTTGATTATCTGCGCGAAACCATCCGCGCTTATCAGGAGCACGACCCCGCCGCCCGGAGCGCGCTGGAGGTCTGGCTCCTTTACCCCGGCGTCAAGGCTGTGATGCGCCATCGGCGCGCGCACTGGTGCTGGACGCACGGGCTGAAATTCCTCGGGAGAGCCATCTCTCAGCGCACCCGGCGTCTGACCGGAATCGAGATCCATCCCGGCGCGACCATCGGCCGCCGCCTCATGATCGACCACGGCATGGGCGTCGTCGTCGGGGAGACCGCCGAGATCGGGGACGACGTGCTGCTCTACCAGGGCGTGACCCTGGGCGGCACCGGCAAGGACCACGGCAAGCGCCATCCGACGGTCGGGAATAACGTCCTCATCGGCTCCGGCGCGAAGGTCCTGGGCCCCTTCAAGGTGGGGGACAACAGCCGCATCGCCTCGAACGCCGTCGTGCTGTCCGAGGTGCCCCCCAACTCCACCGCCGTCGGCGTACCCGCCCGCATCGTCCGCACCGCTGGACAGAAGACGGACTTTGCCGGCATGGTGGACCAGATCAGCATTTCCGACCCCGCCTCGCCATGTGGAAGCAGCTCGAGGAAATGGCGGAGACTATCACAAAGGAGAATTGATCCATGCAGTTTTACAACGACATGACCATGCGGAAGGAAGAATTCGTCCCCATCGAGGAGGGCAAGGTCCGCATGTACTGCTGCGGCCCCACGGTGTATAACTACATCCACGTGGGCAACGCCCGCCCCATCATCATGTTCGACGTGCTCCGCCGGTATCTCGAGTACCGCGGCTTCCAGGTGACCTTCGTCCAGAACTTCACCGACGTGGACGACAAGATCATCAAGCGCGCCAACGAGGAGGGCATCACCTCCGCCGAAGTGGCGGAGAAGTACATCGCGGAGTACTGGACCGACGTGAAGGCCCTCGGCGTCCGCGAGGCCACCGTCCATCCCAAGGCCACGGAGAACATCCAACAAATCATCGAGATCATCGAGACCCTCATCGACAAGGGCTACGCCTACGAGAAGAACGGGGACGTGTACTACCGCACGCTGAAGTTCAAAGACTACGGCAAGCTCTCCCACCAGAACCTGGAGGAGCTGCAAGCGGGCGCCCGCATCGAGGTGAACGATGTCAAGGAGAACGCCATGGACTTCGCCCTCTGGAAGGCCGCGAAGCCGGGCGAGCCCGCCTGGGATTCCCCCTGGGGCAAAGGCCGTCCCGGCTGGCACATCGAGTGCTCCGCCATGTCGAACCGCTACCTCGGCAAGACCATCGACATCCACGCCGGCGGCATGGACCTCGCCTTCCCC
>CAJOIG010000191.1 GCA_905234575.1 uncultured Oscillospiraceae bacterium | reverse complement strand
CTGTCAGCTTTTTGATTGACAGGGTTTATTACGGTATTCAATCACCAACACATCGTGCTGAGACTCTTTGGGGCAGCATCGATGTACCCGGATATCTGTACGGGCCGCCGATGATTCCTTCCAACGCTTTGTAGGCTTTTCAGCCGGGGCTTTCCGCCTTACAATAAAGGCAGAACACAAACAGGGACTGTGTTCACAGATAACCCGGCTCAAACGCCGCATGAATAACAGGAGGAAAAGAACATGGCACTGTCCGTTGATTCCAAAGTAAAGGAACTGATGAAGAACGAAGCGGCCGCTGAGCTTCTGGAGAAATTCGCGCCCGGCTTCAAGACCAACCCCCAGATGAAGCTCGTGCAGGCTCTGACCTTCCGCAAGCTCTGCAGCTTCCCCCAGGCCGGCATTTCTGCGGAAAAGCTGGAGGAGATCGACGCCGCCCTCCGGGCGCTCGGCGAATAACGATCGTTTCACCCTTTGATATCAACAATGCAGGAGGCCGGCACGCTGTTTTGTGCCGGCCTCCTGCATTATTGTTCGCTGTTTTTCCGCTCGTTGATCTGCTTTTGGATCTGCATCGCCTTGAGAAGGATCTGTATCCGCAGCCGTTCGTCGGGATCCTTCAAATCTGTGTGCAGCTCCCGCTCGATGCGCCCGATGCGCTCCAACAACGTGCTCCGGTGCACGTACAGGGCGGCGGAGGTGCGCGCCATGCTCATGTTCTGATCCAGATACTCCCGCAGCGTGTCGATATAGCTGACCGGGGCTTCCGCATCATGGGCGGTGAGGCGGCGCATGCCCTCGGAGAAGAACAGCTCCGTCGGCATCTTGCCAAGGGAGTTTACGATGAGCTCCGTCAGCGCGTAGTCCTGGAAGTGATAGACCTTCTTCCCGGGATCGACGAGCGCTCCGTTTTCCAGCGCGGCGCTGGCCTGGTGGTAATACAGCCGCGCGCTGTAAATGTCCCGGAAGGCGTCGCTTACGCCGATCTGCACCCCCATGGAGCCCGTGAACTCCTCCATATCCGCCATGAGCTTTTCCCGGTAATCGCCGTCTTTGCCCCGGAGGGCGGATGTCTCGATGAAGCACATGGCGGCGCCTTTGCGCTCGAAGCTCACGCTGCCCGGAAAGCGGCTCTCCACCTCGCTGCAGATATACCCCACCGGGAGCTTGGCAAGGCGGCTCGTCAGCTCCATTTTCACACAGATGTATTCTTTTCCTTCTACGATATGCTCCAGGGCACGGCGCTGCGCGTAGTCTGCCGGGATGCCGTCCACCGCATCCTGCAGAGCGGTGCGGAGAAGATGGTTCCCGGACGGCGAGGCGGAGGAAAACTTCAGGATGGCGCGGGTGAGCATGTCGGCCAGGAGCTTCGCGAGCTCGATGTCGCCCAGACGATGGGTGCGGTCCTTGTAGTCCAGCGTGAGGCAGCCCATGTAGGTATCCCGGTCAAAGAGGTTGACGTTCAAGGTCGTCGTGTCCAGAAGATTCAGGATCAGCGGTTCCTTTTCGGTGGTCGCCAGCTCGTGCAGCTCCAGGAATTTACCAAGCTCCGAAGGGCTCAGCTTTTCCTCACGAAACGTGGTCCACAGCGTGGAGTTTCCCTCTCCCACATCTCTTCCTCGAGCTAAAAACCGAAAATCCTTATCGATCAGGAACATCGGCGTCTCGAACACCGGCCAGCTGCAGGAGAGCATCTCCTCCACGCTGGCATTGCGGTCCAGGATCTCCTGAAGCTTTTCCCGCCAGGCATCGAAGCGGTCATACAGCTCCTGCACCGCGTTGAACAGCAGGAAGATGTCCGTGTCCTCCTTCAGATGGATCACGCAGCCCTGCTCCCGATAATAAGCCAGCTGGAAACCGTCGCCGGTGCACAGCAGTACGACGCCCCGCGGCAGAACGGCGCGGCGCGGCAGGCGGTCTGTCCGGGTGATGTACAGATGGTCGGCGGCGAACTCGTCGCTCATGCCGTCATAAAACACCGGCCGTTCCAGGCGCAGCTCCGTGACCTTCGGCCCGGCCATCTCCATGGGAAAGCGCCTGTTCAGCCCGTCATATACGATATCCGCGTTCAGCTTCATAGTCCCACCCCGGTTCGTGAAATAGTCTCCCTGCGCGGCGGATCACAGGTTCATTGTATCATCCCCCGTCAAAAATGCAACATTTTTATACGCCGGAGCATACAATTTGTACGCCTGCGAATTGTAGGGTATCGCGGAGAAAAACCCATGGTTTTGTAGTCTATCCAAGGCCGCGCCCCGGACATTACAATTAGGGTGAGCAATACCGCTGATTCATAAGCAAACCATCAAGGAGGTCAAGAGATATGCCACTGAACGACAAGCTGCCAAGCCAGAAATGCGTGGAGACCGTATGGGGGAAACTGATTCCCGAAAAGGAGTCGTATGAGTACGCCGTGCGTCAGATCGCCGCTTTCTGCGCAAACCTCTTCCAGGTCATGCGCATCCTGGAGCCGGACTTTGAAAAGCGCACCGCCGCCATCTGCGAGATCTCGTACATGATGAACATGTCCGCCTCCAGCGACGAGTACATGGGCGAGTTCTTCGATGAGTGGAACATCCCCGAATTCTGCAAGCGCGACGCTTGGCTCGGCGCGATCTTCGGCGACTCCGGCGACGAGTACGAGAACATGGCCGGCCGCGTCATCCAGTTCACCCACGACCGGGTGGAAAAGGAGCTGGACACCTGCCCGTGGGACATCGTGGGCGCGGAGCTCTGCAACATGACCACCGCCATGTTCACCGCAAACTTTGACCTCAACTCCAACGGAGAGAACGAGGTCGCCCTGAACATGTGCGAGGCCCGCGGCTGCGGCAACAAGCACTGCCGGGTCGTAGCCGAGCGCCGGGACGTCTACAACCTTCCCAAGCAGGGCTGGCTCGATCACATGCAGCAGCCTGTGGAGCCTGTCCACGATACCCCTCGGGAGCGCATGGTGCGGGACGGCCAGATCCTCCGCAGCGGCGTCTACTCCAACGCCTTTGGCGAGGAGAAGACCTTCGAGTGGGCCTACCGCTGGTGCATGGAGAAGGGCTGGGTCTGGTGCGTGGCCTTCCCCCTCATCGCCATTCGGGATATGGCGGAATCCGACGAGGAGTTCGAGCGCATTTTCAAGATCGT
>CAJOIG010000190.1 GCA_905234575.1 uncultured Oscillospiraceae bacterium | reverse complement strand
TGCCTCATTTTTCAACAATCGGGTGCTTCTTGAGGCTATTCTTGGCATGGCACATATAAATCAGGAGCTGTAGCATCACTTTCGTTTTGCTACAGCTCCCGTTTTTTGCGTCTTTCTCCGACGCGTGAATATTTTCCTGCACCGACGGTTTCCGCATCCATTTTTGCCGCGTCCCGCGCATCCTTATAGATGCGTCCGAGAGGGGGGAGGGAAAATGCTGTGCGGAAGCTGATACTGGTGACACTGCTGGGGATCCTCGCGGCCATCGTGCTGGCAAGGGCCCGGCTGCCGGAGCCCGGCACGGCGGTCTTCGCCCCTGCGGACCGCGGCTATAACCTTTTGGACCTGCGTTTTCCCGGCGGGACGGAGACCGCGGGCAGCGGGCAGGCCGGGGAGCTCAGCTCCTATTTTCAGAGCCTTGCCCCCACGGAAAAGCACGCCTTTTCCGGCGCTCTCGCGGGAAAGAGCCTGCTTCTCGTATGCGCGGACGACTGGGCGCCCGATCCGGACGACGCGCTTCGGAATCCAACGCTTGCCCGGCTCGCCCGGCAGAGCGTGCCTCTGGGAGACGTGTGGCGGCCGGAGTGGTATCAGGGCGCGGAGGGGCGGCTCTTCGCCCGTCTGACCGGGCTCGTGCCCACCCGGGCGGACGACCGGAGCGCCCTCGTCTACGCCGCCGCGCAGAAGGTCGCCCTGCCCTTCTCCCTGCCGTCGGCCTTCGTCCGGGCGGGCTATGACTGCCGGGCCTTCGGCGGGCCGGATTCGCTCCCGGTGGAGGAGCTCACGGCGCTGGGGTTCGCGTCGGTGGAGCCCGCCGACGCGCTCACGGACGCCCTGCAGGCCGCCCAGACGCCGGTGTTCTTTTACGTCCAATGGAGCGGGAACGGGGAGGCGGCGCTGGCGGAGCTCTGGCGCGTCCTCGGCGGCGAGCGCCGCGCGGACACAGCCCTCTGCCTCCTCACTTCGGACGCGGACCCCGAACGGGCGCAGCTCTATCTCTGGGGCGCGGGCCTCACCGGGGCGTCGGGGGACGCTCCCTGCTCGGAGCTCGACCTCACGCCGACCCTCCTCGACCTCTTCGGCCTGGCCTACGACTCCCGGCTCCTGTCCGGGCGGGACATTCTGGCCTCCGACGACGGGACCGCCCTCGTCACCCTGCGGGGCAGCGCCTTTTCGGACTGGGTCACGGCGCGGGGACGCTGCGCCTCCGCCACGGGCATTTTCACCGGGGACCCGCCCGACGGCATGGACGCGGAGACCTACATCGGGCAGATGGCCCTGCGGATCTACCGCCGATATATCTATGCCCGGCGCGCGCTGGAGTGCGACTGGTTCCGGCTCCTTATGAACGAAAACGGCGCCGGGGACTGACTCCGGCGCCATCGTATGCGGTTTGGTTACTCCCGCGGACCGTCCTCCACGGGGATCTCCACGGTGGGAGCCTCCTCCGGCTCGGGCGCCGCGGCGGTCTCGGCCTCCTCGACGACGGACTCGAAATCCACGTCCTGCGATTCGCCGGCGACGGCCTCCCTGATGCCGTCCATCACGGCGGCGCCGACGCCCTTCGCCTTCGCGCCGAAGTCCTTGCCGAACTCCACGGCCTTGTCACCCAGGTCCTTGGCCTTCGTCTCGATGGCCTTGCCGCTGACGACGGTGATCTCGCCGTCCTCCTTCACGAGCTCCACCTTGCAGGCGAAGCCCGCGGTCGCCACCGCGGCGGCCACGATCGCCCACGGAGCCGCGGCCACGCCGATGATCCCGCCGACGATGCCCACGTTCACGGGGATATTCACGAGGACATTGTCGCCCTTCTTGATGACGATCTTCGTGACGTTGCCCTTCTTGACGAGCTCCTTGATCTTGTCGATGAGCGCGGCGTCCACGTTCTCGGCGGGGATGTCGGAGGGCTCGGACCACTGGGCCTGCTCCTCCTCGGAGACCTTCTTCTCGAATTCGTTCTCGTTCATAGGTAAAAACCGTCCTTTCCTGTTCAATGGTATCCTGTGTAAGATTTCGGTTGTTATTATTATAGCACTCTTTGCGCGGGATACATGAAAAAACTGTTAATTCGTCACCCGGCGATCACCGACGCCTGCGCGCCGCGGACCTTCATGCGGATGCCCTTCCGGGATACGGCGTCCTCCAGCATCCCCTCCAGCTTTTCCGCGTTGGCGTTGAGGTACTTGACAGCGAGCTCCTCCTTCGCGCTGTCCGGCAGGGCCCGCGCGGCCATCGCCGCCGCACCCCCGGCAAAGCCCGTGCCCGCAAAGGCCTGAATGACGGATTCGTAATCCACCTCGCTCACATACAGCTTCAGTTCGATCATATCGTACTCTCCCGACGGTGTATTGGGGGATCTCGTCCCCTGGTTCAAAGTATACCACATATTTTTTGCTTTTACCACCCGGAACGGCCGGCAAAGGGATTGACAACCGAGTGACAACAGGATTAAACTGGAAAGTAACGGATCGGAGGTGGGATCATGCTGTACGATGAGATCAAAGCCCTGTATGAGCGCTCGCGTCTCGAGCATTACCGCGAGCTGTTCGGACGCATTCGGGAGAAAGACGGTTCGCTCAGCGCCACGGAGGCCTTTGCCGCCGACGTCATCTACCTTCTGCGGGACGCCACGGTCAGCCGCTTCGCCGACGTTCTGGGCATCTCCCAGCCCAACGCCACCTACAAGATCAACAACCTCGCCGCCAAGGGCTACGTCACCCGCACCGCCTCCGAGGAGGACCGCCGGGAGTGCCGGGTCTCCGTTGTGGATAAGTTTTTTTCCTACTACGACACGGACTACCCCTTCATCGAGCAGGCGGTGAAGAAGCTCGAGAAGAAATACACGCCGGAGGAACTGGCTCTCTGCGAGCGCATCCTCCGGGACCTGACGGACTCGCTCGAATAAATCCGCCGGATCGCAAAAAAACTATTGACAACCGCCGGATAATCTGTTATTATATCACCTGTTCCGAGATGGGGGTATAGCTCAGCTGGGAGCCCACATGAAGGTTTGTATGCCCCCAACCTGAGCGACAATCATCGACGAACACCTACAACTTAATCAAGAAACTGCCCATTTAAGACCCTTAAAAGTCACATGAGGGGGTATAGCTCAGCTGGGAGAGCGCTTGAATGGCA
>CAJOIG010000189.1 GCA_905234575.1 uncultured Oscillospiraceae bacterium | reverse complement strand
AACTCGCGGCACCTGGTCGGGACAGAGCATTTCGAGCTCCAGCCGCTGCACATGGTGCTGGCGATCAGCGTCAATCACCCGTTGGCGGCAAAGCCGGGCCTCACTCCTGCCGACCTGCGGGATGACATCATCTTTTTCTCCATGCCCCGGGGTCTCGTCTCCACGGAGGAGCTGGCCCAGTCGCTGTACCATCGGGTCGGCTCCGTCATGAACATCAAGCTCCTGGATTCCCACTCGGATGTGCTTGCCTGTGTGCAGAGCTGCGCCGGCGCGGCGATCATACCCGATCTTGTGGACATGGACGCCTACCCGGATATCCTTTTCCTGCCCTTTCACGACAACCGCAGCGACAGCGCGTGGCAGTCCATGGTCTGGCGCAGCGGCGAGAACGACCCGAATGTGCGGGGATCGTTGAGCAGTACCCGAAAGAGTTATAACGAAAGCTCATCCGCGGTATGGGGCGGGTGAGCTTTTGCTTGCTGGGATGCAGGAGCGGAAGAAACAAGACAAAAATGAAAAGAAAGAGAAGAGAGTAGGAGTTCGGGTGCCGCATCCGGAAGAAAACGAAGCCGTTTTCCATACCCTTCCGGCGTGCGGGTACTGTTAAATGTCAAGCGCGGCGTGATAGCCCTGATAGACGGTATGGGTGATGGTGTCGGGCTTTACGCAGTTGCCGATGGAGCGGAAGTACGGCGCGGAGCCGCGCAGCTCCTCGACGACGGCGGTGTTGGGCACGAGGCCGAGGCCGCAGAGGATGGAATCGCCGGTGATCTCGACTTTCTCCCCCGACGGCGTCTCGCAGGTGACCACGTTTCCGTCCACGCTCTTGCAGGTGCAGTCGGTGTGGATGTTCACGTTGTACTTTGCCATCTCCGCCATGAGGAGCGGACGGTAGCGGACGTTTGCGTCGGGGCAGAGCTCCGAGCGCATCTCCACGATGTGGACGTTCTTGCCGTCGCGCGCGAGGCACACCGCCATCTCGCAGCCGACGAGGCCGCCGCCGAGGACGATGCAGGTATTGCCGATTTTATCCTTGTTGAGATAATAGTCCTCCGCGGGGAACATGATGGGGCTCTCCCGCAGACCGGGGATGGGGGGCAGGAGAGGCTCGGAGCCCGCCGCCACGATGACGGCGTCCGGGGCTTCGCGCTCCACATAGGCGCGATCCACGCGGGTGTTCAGGCGGATCTCCACGCCCTCTTTTTCCGCCAGATGACGGTAGGTCTCGCCCAGGAGATACATGTCGTACTTGAAGGGGATCGCCGCCTCGCCGATGAGCAGACCGCCGGTCTTGTCCGTGGCCTCGCAGAGGGTGACCTTATGACCTCTACGCGCCGCGGTATAGGCGGCGTACAGGCCGCCGGGACCGCCGCCCACGACGAGCACCTTTTTCGGATGCGGAGAGGGCTGCAGCTCGCCCAGACCTTCGGTCTCGCGGCCGATGAGCGGGTTGCAGGTGCAGCGGCGGGTGAAGGTCGCGGGCCGCTCCGCCATGCAGGTGAAGCAGCGGATGCAGTGGACGATCTCATCGTCGCGGTTGGACATGACCTTGTTGGGGAGTTGGTTGTCCGCGAGGAGCTGGCGGGCCATCTCCACGATGTCCGCCTTGCCGGAGGCGATGATCTCCTCCATCATGGCGGGATCGCTCAGACCGCCGATGGTGGCAACGGGTTTTTTGACGTGCTTTTTGATCTCCGCGGCGAGGTAGACGTTCCGGCCGTGCTCCTCGAACCACGAGGGGTGCGTGATGCCGAAGGTGCCCTGATATGTACCGGCAGAGACGTGGATGATGTCGACGAGATCTTCAAGAGCCTGGGCGATCTTAACGCCCTCGTCCAGGTGATAGCCGCCCTCGACGAACTCGTCCCCGCTCATGCGCAGCTCGATGGGGAACCAGGGTCCGACGGCGTTTCGCACGGCGGTCAGCACCTCGCGGGCGAAGCGGACGCGGTTTTCAAACGAACCGCCGTACTCGTCCGTGCGATGGTTGAACAGCGGGGAGAGGAACTGGTTGATGAGCCAGCCGTGGCCGGCGTGGACCATGAGCATCTCGAAGCCCGCACGCTTGGCGTTGGCGGCGGTGGAGCCGTAAGCGGCCACGATCTCGTCGATCATGGCCTTATCCAGTGCTTTTACCTCCACGCCGTCCGGGCGGATATGAGCGGAGGGACCCCACTGGGCAAGGGAGGCTTTCTTATTCTTGTCGGCGAGATAGGTGCCGGCGTACTGCCCGGAGTGAGACAGCTCCAGGGAGGGGACCGCCCCGTGACGCTTGATGGCGTCGGCGGTGTAGGCGAAGCTGGGAAGGCTCTCGGGCACGGAGAGATCCAGCCGGAAAGCGTGGCTGCCGTCCGAGGGATGGACCATGCACTCCGAGACCGTGACCGCCGCCGCGCCGCCGTAGGCCCGGAGCTCATAGAACTTCAGGGACCGGGGGCCAATGCAGCCGTCTTTGGTGATGTCCGTGCCGCCCATGGGCGCGGAGAACATTCGGTTGCGGAAGACGGTCTTGCCGATGGTGATCGGCGAGCAGAGATGGGGATATTTCTGTTCCATATGCATGCTCCTTATACAGTGTGAATAAAGTATCTATCTGCGCTTATTGTACACGGGTATGATTCATGCGTAAAATATCAATATTTTATTATTTTGATAGATTTAAACTATTGTTTGTGTTAAAATGGGCGGGAAGGAGGCGAACATCCCATGGAACTGAGTCAGCTGAAATACTTTCAGAAGCTCTCACGGCTGGAGCACTTTACCCGCGCGGCGGAGGAGTTGCATATCTCCCAGCCCAGCCTGAGCAAGTCCATCGCCAATCTGGAAGGGGAGCTGGGCGTCCAGCTATTTGACCGGTATAACCGCAGCGTTCACCTCAACGGCTACGGAAAAGCGCTCCTGGCCCATGTGGACAAAATCATGGAGGAGGTGGACGAGGCCCACGCGGAGCTCCGGGATATGAAGGCGGGCAGCCGGGGGAACCTCACCGTTGCCAGTACATTTTATCTGGATTTTCCGGGCGGCCCCACGGATTTTATCCGGAAATTCCTGTTTAACAATCCGGAGATATCTCTGCATGTATACTACATGGAATCCTCCTCCATGGAGACCTTGCTCCAGGAGCGGAAGATCGCCTTTGCCATGACGACGGATTCCATCGAGAATCCGGATATCATCAGCGAGGAATTGTTTTCCTACCGCATGGGCATCGTGGTGTGCAAAGATGATGCGCTGGCGGGGCGCAAAAGCGTATCCATGGCAGAGCTACGGGATTACCCGTTCCTTTCCAACAACTCTTCTCCCGACCTCCACGACTCCATTTATGATATTTGTACCAAGGCCGGGTTCCGGCCGAAGGTAAAGATCGAGTGCGACAACGGGGACCTGATCGGCGAGGCGGTCAGCCGGGGGATGGGCATCTCTTTCGTCACGGAGCGCCGCGCTGGGGGATGACAAGCCTTGGCGCCGGAATCTGGCCTATGTTCCGGTGGAGGATGATTTCTGCACCCGTACCATCCGGATCGCCTACCTGAGGGACGCATACCGGACCTCCTGCGAGAAGAGCTTCTTCACAAACATCAAGAGTTTTTTTGAGGAAGCAGAGGACTGAAACAGAGAATACAATTACAATACAGAACGGAGCGGTCTTTGACCGCTCCGTACATTTATATAGAAAAGAGGCTTTTATCTTTAATGATAGTCAAAAACTATTATTTTAACAGCAAAAAGCGATTGGACAGAATGATAAGTGTTGTATTACTATGTCAGTGTCAAACAATAAACACTCGGGAGGGATCCAATATGTCAGAGATCTATACCGTCCTGTCTCCCTGGGCGGAGACGGACAATGTCGAGAAGCTGCCCATCAACCCACGCCTGGACACCCTGGAGGGGAAGACCATCGGCCTGTATGCCTCCCTTCATGCAGGAGGTGGAGCGTCAGCTGGCGGAGCGCTATCCCACCGCGAAGTTCTCCCACTACACCTACATCGTGGACACCCAGGAGATCGACCAGGACCCGGTGAACTTCCCCATTTTTAAGAAATGGCTGGAGGGTGTGGACGCCGTCATCGGCGTGGGCGCCGATATGGGCTCCTGCGCGCTGTATATGGGCTATATCTTCGCCCAGATCGAGCGCCTTGGAAAGCCCGCTTGCCTTCTGAGCAAATACCAGTACGTCCCCAGTGCCTCCAAGGGCGCCTCCGCCCGGAGCTTTCCCGGCCTGCGGATGGTCACCTACGACGGCCCCGGCTTCGTGCCGAACGGCGTGGACTGCAACGAGTGGACCATCAAAGAGTATCGCGGGAAGATTGCCGCTATGCTGGACGGCATGGTGGAC
>CAJOIG010000188.1 GCA_905234575.1 uncultured Oscillospiraceae bacterium | reverse complement strand
TCCCCCCAAAAGGAAACCGGCGGGGATATTTGAATTATTTGTAACTTTTAGAACCGGGCCTATTGACATATTATAATGAGTGTGGTAAATTAGCACTCAGAAAGAGAGAGTGCTAGCGCCGCGAAGCACCCACTGCCAACGAGGTCGAACGATGGAACTCAGCGCCCGAAAGAAAAAAATACTGACGGCCATCGTGGAGAGCTACATCGCCACGGCGGAGCCCGTGGGCTCCAAGGCCCTGGCGGAGACCATCGGCTGCTCCTCCGCCACCATCCGCAACGAGATGGCGGAGCTCACCGCCATGGGGTACCTCGAGCAGCCCCACACCAGCGCCGGGCGCGTGCCGTCCCCCGCGGGGTATCGCCTCTACGTCAACGAGCTCATGGAGCGGCAGAAGCTCTCCGAGGAGGAGACCGCCGCCATCAACGAGCAGCTCGCCTCGAAGCAGAAGCAGATCGACGAGCTGATGGCCGAGGTCGGGCAGCTCACGAGCTCCATGACCCAGTACCCCGCCTACGCCATGGCCCTGCGCGCCACCGCCGCGGTGAAGCGGTTCGACTTCCTTTATATCGACGCGAACACCTTCATCGTCGTGGCGCTTTTGACGGACAACACCGTCAAAAACAAGCTGGTGCACCTGCCGTTCACGGTGAGCCAGGAGCAGGTGCAGACCCTCTCCACCCTGTTCAACGCCCACTTCACCGGGGTGACGGACGCCGACATCACCGACAGCCTCATCCGCTCCACGGAGCGCGCCGCGGGCGACACCTACGGCCTCGTGGCGGTGGTGGCGGCCTTCACGATGGAGGCCCTGGCCGACGCCCGGAGCGCGCCGATGCGCGTCGCCGGGGCGAGCCGCCTTCTGAACCAGCCGGAGTTCCGCGACCCGGACAAGGCCCACGCTTTGATGAGCTTCATCCAGAGCGGCGACCGGCTCCTGTCCGACCTGCCCGACATCGCCCCGGAGCAGGACGGCCTGCGGGTGACCATCGGCCCGGAGAACCTGGCCGAGGAGCTCAGGGACTCCAGCGTGGTCATGGCCTCCTACGACGCCGGCGGCGGCATGCGCGGCTACATCGGCGTGGTGGGGCCGACGCGGATGGACTACTCCAGCGTTGCCGCGAAGCTCAGCTATATCGCCGCGGGCCTGAGCCGCCTCCTCGCGGGGCCGGACGCGCCCGAGGGCCTCAACAATAAACTTGTACTGAAGGAAGCAAACGATCATGAGTAAGAAGAACGAGGAAAAGAAGCCGGCCGACAAGGCCCCGGAGGAGGCCCCGGAGGAGACCCCGAAGGAGACGCCCGAAGCGGCGGCCGAGACCGCGGAGGCGCCCGCCGAGAAGATCCCGGCGGAAAAGACCGAGGCCGACACCCTTCGGGAGCAGCTCGCCGAGCAGAACGACAAATACCTCCGCATGCTCGCGGAGTACGACAACTACCGCCGCCGCAGCCAGAAGGAGCGCGAGAGCATCTACGCCGACGTCCGCGCGGACACCGTGAAGAAGCTCCTGCCCGTCTACGACAATCTCCTGCGGGCCGCGGACCAGGAGCCGAACGAGGACGCCAAGAAGGGCATGGACGCCATCCTGACGCAGTTCAAGACCATCTTGTCCTCCCTCGGCGTCACGGAGATCGAGGCCGTCGGCAAGAAGTTCGACCCGACGCTCCACGAGGCGCTCCTGCACATCGACGACGAGAAGTACGGCGAGGGCGAGATCGTCCTCGAGCTCGAGCGGGGCTTCAAGCTCGGCGACAAGGTCATCCGCTTCTCCAAGGTCCAGGTAGCCAACTGACGTATATAACTCCCCGAACGGGATTTATAAATTAGTAAAAAATACGCTGAAAATACAGGAGGAAAAACATCATGGGTAAGATCATCGGTATCGATCTTGGTACTACCAATAGCTGCGTCGCCGTCATGGAAGGCGGCGAGGCCACCGTCATCGCGAACGCCGAGGGCGCCCGCACCACCCCGTCCGTCGTCGCCTTCTCCAAGGACGGCGAGCGCATGGTCGGCCAGGTCGCCAAGCGTCAGGCGGTCACGAACCCCGACCGCACCATCTCGTCCATCAAGCGCGAGATGGGCTCGAACTACCGCGTCACCGTGGACGGCAAGAGCTACTCCCCCCAGGAGATCTCCGCCATGATCCTCGCGAAGCTCAAGAAGGACGCCGAGGCCTATCTCGGCGGCGCCGTGACCGAGGCCGTCATCACCGTGCCCGCGTACTTCACGGACTCCCAGCGCCAGGCGACGAAGGATGCCGGCAAGATCGCCGGTCTCGACGTCAAGCGCATCATCAACGAGCCCACCGCGGCGGCCCTGGCCTACGGCCTCGACAAGGAGACCGACCAGAAGATCATGGTCTATGACCTGGGCGGCGGCACCTTCGACGTCTCCGTGCTGGAGATCGGCGACGGCGTCATCGAGGTCCTCGCCACGGCGGGCAACAACCGCCTCGGCGGCGACGACTTCGACGAGTGTGTCACCAAATGGCTCGTTTCCGAGTTCAAGAAGGACACCGGCGTGGACCTCTCCGCCGACAAGGTCGCCATGCAGCGCCTGCGCGAGGCCGCCGAGAAGGCCAAGTGCGACCTCTCCGGCATGACCACCACGCAGATCAACCTGCCCTATATCACGGCGGACGCCACCGGCCCGAAGCACCTCGACATCACCCTCTCCCGGGCGAAGTTCAACGAGCTGACCGCGCACCTCGTCGACGCCACCGTTGGCCCCGTGCAGCAGGCCCTCTCCGACGCCGGGCTCTCCGCCGCGCAGCTCTCCAAGGTCCTCCTCGTGGGCGGCTCCACCCGCATCCCCGCCGTGCAGGACAAGGTCAAGGCCCTCACCGGGAAAGACCCCTTCAAGGGCATCAACCCCGATGAGTGCGTGGCCGTCGGCGCGGCCATCCAGGGCGGCGTCCTCGGCGGCGACGTGGAGGGCATCCTCCTGCTCGACGTGACCCCGCTGTCCCTCGGCATCGAGACCCTCGGCGGCGTCTGCACGAAGCTCATCGAGCGCAACACCACCATCCCCACCCGCAAGAGCCAGATCTTCTCCACCGCGGCCGACAACCAGACCAGCGTGGAGGTGAACGCCTACAACAAGAGCCTCGGCCGCTTCCACCTGGACGGCATCGCCCCGGCCCGCCGCGGCGTGCCCCAGATCGAGGTCACCTTCGACATCGACGCGAACGGCATCGTGAACGTCTCCGCCAAGGACCTCGGCACCGGCAAGGAGCAGCACATCACCATCACCGCCTCCACGAACCTCTCGAAGGACGAGATCGACAAGGCCGTCCGCGAGGCCGAGCAGTACGCCGCCGAGGACGCCAAGCGCAAGGAGGAGGTCGACACCCGCAACGCCGGCGACCAGATGGTCTACCAGACCGAGAAGACCCTGCAGGAGATGGGCGACAAGCTCGATCCCGCGGACAAGGCCGAGGTGGAGCAGAAGCTCGCGGACCTCAAAAATGCCCTGTCCGGCTCCGACTCCGGCCTCATCAAGACCGCCACGGAGCAGCTCACCCAGGCGTTCTACAAGGTCTCCGAGAAGCTGTACCAGCAGGCGAACCCCCAGGGCGACCCCAACGGCGGCGCGGGCTTCAACCCCGGCGCGCAGCAGGGCCCGACCGGCGACAACGGCGGCCAGACCTACTACGACGCGGATTACACGGAAGTGGATCCGAACAGCTAAGATTTAGCACAGCGAAAAACACCAACCGGCAGGCGGGACGACTATGGTCCCGCCGCGCCGCGTATCAAGGTAAGTGAGAAGCTATGGCAGATAAACGCGATTACTACGAGGTCCTGGGGCTCTCCAAGGGCGCCTCGGACGACGACATCAAAAAAGCCTACCGGCGCATCGCCAAGGAGTGCCACCCGGACCTCCACCCGGACGACAAGGCCGCGGAGGCCCGCTTCAAGGAGGCCAACGAGGCATACGCCGTCCTGTCCGACCCGGACAAAAAGGCGAAGTACGACCAGTTCGGCTTCGCGGGCGTGGACCCGAGCTACGGCGCGGGCGCCGGCGGCTTCACCGGGGACTTCGGGGACCTGGGCGACATCTTCGGCGACATCTTCAGCGGCTT
>CAJOIG010000187.1 GCA_905234575.1 uncultured Oscillospiraceae bacterium | reverse complement strand
ATGGACGGCAAGGGCGAATAAGCATCAACAACCAATTCGGAGGAGACCCATGTCCACCGCTTTGTCCACTGTCCTCATCCTGGCCGCCGTGTCCGGCGTGCTGAGCGCCCTCGGGGTGTTTATTAAGCCCCTGGCCCGGGTGTGCGGCGTGCTGACCCTCGTCTGGCTCGCCGCGGCGCTGCCCATTTTGTATTTCCGCAACGTACCGTCGAACAATGTGCTGCTGTTTTATCTCCTGAGCGCGGCCCTCAGCCTCGCCTGCCACTACGGAGGGAAGCGCCATGACATTTAACTCTCTCCAGTATCTGATCTTCTTCCCCATCGTGGCGCTGCTGCATTTTGTGATCCCGACGAAGTACCGCTGGATCATGCTGCTCGCGGCAAGCTACTACTTCTACATGAGCTGGAACCCGAACCTCGTGTTCCTCATCGCGTTCACGACCATCGTTTCCTATGCCGCCGCCCGGCTCATGGAGCGCACCGAGAATAAGACGGCGAAAAAGGCGTACCTCATCGTGACGCTCGTCGCCTGTCTCGGAGTGCTGTTTTTCTACAAATACTTCAACTTCCTCTCTGGCACCGTGACGGGGCTTCTGCGTCTCTTCCGCCTGCCGGTGCAGGATTATTTCCTCGACCTCATCCTGCCGGTCGGCATCTCGTTTTACACATTTCAGACCCTCTCTTACGTCATCGACGTTTACCGGGGCTCCATCCCGGCGGAGCGGCATTTTGGGTATTACGCGCTGTTCGTGAGCTTCTTCCCGCAGCTCGTGGCAGGCCCCATCGAGCGTCCCCAGAACCTCCTCCCCCAGCTCAAGGCGGAGCACCGATTCAACACCGACGATCTCCGGGAGGGCCTCAAGATCGTACTGGCGGGCTTTTTCAAGAAGGTCGTCATCGCGGACCAGCTCGCGACCTATGTCGTGGCGGTGTATTCAAACCCCGAGGCCGCCGCCGCGCCCGCCATCGTGCTCGCCACGGTCATGTTCACCTTCCAGGTCTACTGCGACTTTTCGGGCTATACGGACATCGCCGTGGGCTGCGCGCGGATCATGGGCATCCGCCTCATGCAGAACTTCAATCTGCCCTATATGTCCCGGTCGATCTCGGAGTTCTGGACACGCTGGCACATCAGCCTGACCAGCTGGTTCCAGGACTATGTGTTCTATCCCCTTGCCACGAACAAAAAGCTCTCCCGCTGGGCGCGAAAGCTCGGCAAGAAATACAATAACCGCCGGATCGGCGTCATGCTGCCGCAGTTCATCGCGCTGTTCATCACTTTCTTCCTCTCCGGCCTCTGGCACGGCGCCGCCTGGACCTTCGTCCTCTGGGGCTGCATGCACGGCGTCTATCAGATCGTCGGCAAGCTGACCGAGCGCGGGCGGGAAGCCGTCTGCGAGAAGCTGCACATCGACCGTGACACCAAATTCTGGCACGCTGTGCAGATCTTCGTCGTCTTCTGGCTCGGCGTGTTCGCTCTCATCTTCTTCCGGGCAAACTCCGTTCACGACCTCGGCATTCTTCTGCGGAATCTTTTCACGGACTGGCGCTTCCTAGGCACGTTGGACACCCTGCAGATCGACGAGGCCGGCATACTTACCGCAATCGTCAGCATCGTATGCATGAGCTTTGTGGATCGGCTCCTGGTCCAGGGCTACCGGATGCGTCCTCTCGGAAACGGCGGGACCCTCCTGCGGGCCGAGACCGCCGGATACCTTCTCATGGCGATCGTCGTCGCGTGGCTCATCCTGCTGGCGGGCGACGGGGCCGCGGCCTTCATCTATTTCCAGTTCTGAGGAGGCGGCGAAACGATGAACAAAACTTTTCGGGCGATCCTCGCCGTGATTCTCGCGCTGCTTGTAAGCTGCGTCTTCGTTTTTGTGACGGTCCTGCTCCTTCCCACGCAGTATGGACACCTCTATTTCGGTGAGCTGGCCGACAAATACGCCCGTCTCCGCAGCTTTGACGAAGAAAACAAGATCGTCATCATCGGCGGCAGTTCCGTTGCCTTCGGCATCAGCTCCCCGATGATCGAGGAGAATCTCGGTCTTCCCGCCGTGAACTTCGGGCTGTACGGTCCTCTCGGCACCGCCATCATGATGGATCTCACCCGCGGTCACATCCACGAGGGCGACATCGTCGTTCTGGCCCCCGAAACGGACCACCAGACCATGTCCATGTACTTCAACGGCGAAGGCATGTGGAACTGCTGCGACAGCGATTTCACCATGCTCTTCAAAGTCCGCGCCCACGACTGGGGCGAGATGCTGGTCAGCTTCTGGACCTACGCCGAGAAGAAATACCAGTTCTATCTCTACGGAAAGCCCCATCCGGACGGTGTCTACGACCACGACTCCTTCAACGAGTACGGCGACATCATTTTCCGCCGGGAGCGGCCCGTTATGGAGGACTGGTACGACCACGAGGTCCTCATCGACCTGACGCCGGACATCGTGGACCAGGACTATATCGACTATGTGAACGACTATATCGCCTACTGCCACCGGCAAGGCGCGCAGGTCTATTTCTCCTGGCCGCCCATGGACGCGCTGGCCGTGCAGCAGGATCTCGAAGGCATCCTCGAATATGCGACCTTCATCCGTGAGAACTTCGATGCGCCCCTCATCTCCGACATCACGGACTACATCATGGCGCCCGGGTTCTTCTACGACACGAACTATCACGTCACGGACGCCGGCGTCGTCGTGCACACGGCACAGCTCATCCAGGACCTCAACAACGTGATCGGAGACGGCAGCCGTGTAGAGATCGTTCTGCCGCCTCCTCCCATTGCGGAAAACGCCGGCTTCTCCGGTGAACCCACCGGCGAACCCCGCGCGCCCGGCGCGATGCCCCTCCCTCAGTTCCGCAATTCCGCTAATACCGGTATGCTTCCTCCTCCGGGGGTGGACGGCGCGGACACCGAAATCGACAACGAGACGGGGACAGAGGCCGCGGCCGAGCCGGAGCCTACGCCTGTTCCTACGCCGGAGCCCGTCGGCTCGAGCCGGGACGCCGCGTACTTCACCTACGAGGCCTTCAACGAGGGCCTGATGCTCACGGGCCTTACGGACGAGGGCAGGAAGCAGACCGAGCTCGAACTGCCCTGGCTCATTGACGGACAGAAGGTCATCGCGATCGGTGCCAACGCCTTTGAGGGCGGCGAAGTCCGGACCCTCTACCTTCAGTCGAACATCAGCCGCATCATGCAGGATGCCTTCGACGGCGCGCCG
>CAJOIG010000186.1 GCA_905234575.1 uncultured Oscillospiraceae bacterium | reverse complement strand
AGGTTCTTGATCTTCTGGTCCGCCTCGGACTTCATCCGGGCGATCTCCGACGCGGGGTAGTACACGGTGTCGTCAAAATAGAAATCGTCGAAGCCGACGTCGTCCTCGGTCCACTCGCCGTCCCCGGCGTCGTAGGCCGGGGCGATCATCTGCAGGGACCAGGCGCCGTTCTCCACCCGCAGGACCATCTCCCACGCGCGGACGAGGCTTCCCTGCGGCGAATCGCTCTCCCGGACCTCGAACACCACGAACACCCGGGGATCGTCGAGCTCCGCCAGGGTCTCCGGATCCAGCGCCGGGACCGGGTCCATCGCCGGGTCTGGGTCCAAGGCCGGGCCCGGCTCCTCCGGGGCCGGGGACAGACGGCGGCGGGACATCTGCCGCTTCACGTCGTCCCACAGCGCCCAGGCCGCGCCGTCCGTGGCGGGCTCGGGCTCGGGTTCGGGCTCAGGCTCAGGCTCCGGTTCGGGTTCCGGTTCCGGCTCAGGCTCCGGCTCGGGTTCCGGTTCCGGCTCCGGCTCCGGCTCCGGCTCGGGCTCCGGCTCCGGTTCGGCCGGGGCATCGGGGGTGTCCGGGGTATCCGGCGTGTCCGGCGTGTCCGGCGTATCCGGGGTATCCGGCGTATCCGGCGTGTCGTCCGGGGGGACGACCTCCGCGCCGGGGTCCACGGGGACGGGCGTGGACGGCTCCGGCTCCGTGCCGGAACGCATGGCGTCCCGGACCGCGAGGGCCTGCCCCACTATCTGCCCAATGAAGGCCGCGCTGAAGACGCACTCGTCGTTCCACAGCACGATGATGGGGTCGCTCGCGGTGCCGGGGGCGTTTTCCGTCCGGGTAAAGGGCATGACCGGCGCGGGCTCGAGGACCGGCTCCGCGGGGACCGCGGGGGTAAAGTTATACCCGCCCGAGGACCCGGAGCCGATGCGGTAGGTGTCGATCTTCGCCCGCTCGTTCCGGGCGTTCTGCAGGTCCAGCGCGAGCTGGTCGAGCTTGATCTGCTGCCGATAGAGATTGACTTCGCTGAGGGTCGTATCAAAGGCCAGGAGCGGGTCGCCGGCCTTGACGGACTGCCCCTCCTCGACGTAGATCTCCGTCACCACCTGGGTGGAGGAGAGGTACACGGACTGGATGCGGTCCGTGGAGACGATGCCGTCCGTCTGGGCGGTGGAGATCCATTCCGCCTCCGTGAGGAAGCTGGAAACGGGATAGACGGCGACCTCGCCGCCGCGGTTTTTCGCGAGGGTCACGCCGCCGAACACGGCGCCCGCGGTCACGGCCAGGGCGATGACGATGGCCAGGATGCGTTTTCCTTTCATGCCGCGCCTCCCTTCCCGTCCGCCGGCAGGAGCACGCCGTCCAGGATCCGGCGCAGGCTTTTGGCCCGCGCGCCGACGGCGGGCTCGTGGGTGATGAGCACGATGGCGGTGCCGGCGGCGTTCAGCGTATCGAACAGGTCCATGACCTGCTCGCCGGAGGCGGTGTCCAGCGCGCCGGTGGGCTCGTCCGCCAGGAGGAGCCGCGGTTCGTTGATCATCGCCCGGGCGATGGCGACGCGCTGCTGCTGGCCGCCGGAGAGCTGCGTCGGGAAAAAGCTCATCCGGTCCGCGAGGCCGACGCGCTCCAGGGCCTCCTCGGCCCGGCGGCTGCGCTCGCTCTTTTTGACGCCCGCGTACAGCAGGGGCAGGGCCACGTTGTCCCGGGCGTTCAGCTTCGGCAGCAGGTTGAAGCTCTGGAACACGAAGCCCAGGGTGCGGTTCCGGATGTCCGCGAGGCGGTTCTCCCCCGCGCCGGAGATGTCCTCCCCGGCCAGGCGGTAGGTCCCGCTCGTGGGGGTGTCCAGGCAGCCGATGAGGTTCATCAGCGTGGTCTTCCCGGAGCCGGAGGGGCCCATGATGGCAAGGTAATCCCCGTCGTCCAGGACGAGGTCCACATGCTTCAGCACCGGCACGACGTCCCTGCCCTGGGGGTAGTCCTTGCAGATGTCGGTCAGTTCCAGCAGCATCAGCCCATCACCTCGCCGTCCGGTGCGGCGTAGAATTCTTCCTCCGCGCCGTCGTAGAAGCCCTCGTCGTAGGTCTCGTCAAACGCGAATTCTTCGCCGTAAACCTCCCCGCCGCCGAAGTCGTCGTAGTAGATCTCCTCGCCGCCGAAGCTGGATTCGTCGTAATAGGTCACGGGCTGGCCCGCCGCGAGGCCCTCCGCCGGGAAGGCGATGTAGTCCGCGGGGTCGAGGCCGCCGAGGATCACGTATTCGTCCGTCGCCGGATCGTAGTCTCCGAGGGTGAGCTCCCGCTTTTCGAGGCGGCCCTTGGCGTCCGCCGCCCAGACGACGCCCTCCTCCGCGAAATACCAGGACGGCAGGCGCATCTCGTCCGAGCCGCCGCCCAGGTCCGGCTCGATGTAGACGTGCTGCCCCAGGAGCAGGCCGTCGTTGTCGTCCAGCGTCACATAGAACGGGTACTTGGAGGACGTGGTCATCTCGTCGCCGCCGTCGCCCATGTACATCATGCCGTTGTTGTTCGTGTTCGTGACGGGCTTTTCCCAGTCGATGCTCTCGATGACGCCGGACCAGGTGAGGTCCCGGTCCGCCCGGGAGCGGATGATCACGGGCATGCCCTCGAAGACGGCACCGCGGTTGAGCTCGTTGACGTGCCCCTCCACGCGGAAGGCGCTCACGTCCATGACGGTGATGAAGGCGTCCGAGGATGTGCCCGTGCCGCCGTAATCGCCCATGCCGCCGTAATCGCCCATGCCGCCGGAGAGGTCCCCCGCCGTATCCAGGCTCCCGACGCTCATGACCCGGCCGGCGATGGGCGAGGCGATCTCCGTCTTGTCCATGGACTCCTCCATGGCGGCGATCTCCTTCTCCTTGAGGGCGAGGTTATACTGCGCCTCCCGGATGTCCGCGCGGCGGCCGTCGATCTGCAGGGTGTACTGGAGCTGCTGGTCCGACGACGCCTTGGACCGCTGGGTCTCGAGCTCCGTGATCTCGGCCTCGGAGGCGGAGATGGTGTTTTCGTAGCTCTCCTTTTCGAGGTACAGCTTGTCCAGGGACAGCTGCATCGCCTCGGTGTCGTAGGTGAAGAGGATGTCGCCCGCCTTCACCAGGTCGCCCTCCGCGACCAGGACGTCAAGCACGGTCTTGTCCGCGTCGCGCTTGACCTCCGCGGTCTCGCCGGAGACGACCATGCCGGCATAGCGGTCCGCAAAGCCCGCCGCGCCGACGCCGGTGATCATGGCGACGGACTCCACGGGCACGGCCTCGGCGC
>CAJOIG010000185.1 GCA_905234575.1 uncultured Oscillospiraceae bacterium | reverse complement strand
CGCCGGAGACGGCCGTGCCGATGCGGGCGTTTTTCGTGATCTCCTTATCCGTCGCGTCGGGCTTGATGCGGCGCTGGTAGATGTCCTTCGTGAACATCGTGGCCGCGGCGAGGATGATGGGGGAGACCGTGGACAGGACCGCCGCGAGGATCGAGGCGAGGATGATGCCGCCGACGACGGGCGGGAAGTGCATGATGAGGGTGGTGTAGGCGAGCTTCGCGTCCGTGATGGTCTCCAGGACGCCCATCTCGCTCATGGCGCGGGCCGACATGCCCAGCATGCAGGTGAACAGGCCGAAGGGTACCACCACCAGCACGGAGAGCAGGCAGGCCTTCTTCGCGATCTTGGGGTTTTTGGCCGCGAGGACGGGCTGGATGCTCGCCTGGGCCGCGCCCGCGGAGAGGACCGACGCCACGATCCAGCTCGTCACCTTCGACGCGCCGACGCCGAACATGGAGAAGTGATGCGTGCCCTCGGCGGCGTCCACCGCGTCCAGGGTGGCCTTAAAGCTGCCCCAGCCGCCCATCTCGCGCAGGGCGAGGATGACGGCGAGAATCATGCCGAAGTACATGAAGCCGATGTGGAGCTTGTTCGTCGCCTCCACCGAGTCCATGCCGCCGGACATGGTGTAGATGATGAAGATCACGGCAAAGATGCAGCAGGAGAGGGTGAAGTCCATGCCGAGCAGGCTCTGGCCCAGCTTGCCGGCGGCGATCATCTGGCTCAGGCCCACCGCGATCATGACGAAGATCAGAAGGCAGGAGCAGATCGTCCGGGATTTCGGCCCGACCACCTTCTCGATGATGCCGGGGATCGTGACCTCACCGTACTTGCGGTATTTCTCCGCGAAGAACAGGCCCATCATGAGCATGCCGACGCCGTTCGCGATGGTGTACCACCAGCCGGAAATGCCGGAGGTGAAGCCATACTCGGAGCACCCGGTGGTCGCCGTGCCGCCGAGCCACTGGCCGCAGGCCACGCAGACGATGGCGAACACGCCCATGCCCGCGCCGACGAAGGAATCGGAGGACTTCGTTTTGCGGGAGGCGAGGATGCCGATCGCCATGGTGATGGCAAAATACAAAACGATGATGATCAGTTGCCAGTTCATGTGATTTCCTCTTTTCAGTGGGATGTCAAGATTGTAACATAGACGGGATACGATGTGCTACAACAGTTCCGCGTATCCCCACATCCAACTTCGACAAAAAGGGCCGCCCGACACGCCGGACGGTCCCGGTCTTACGAGAACGCGCGGATGAGCTCGCCCAGAAGGTCCACGCCCGCAGCCGCGAGGGCGTCGGCGGTGAGCATGGGCAGGCGGGCGTTCAGGTCCACGACCTTCCACACGCCGTGGTCGCAGATCGCCTCCACCTCCAGAACGCCGCGCATGGCGAGGGCCTCGGCGCAGGCGGCGGCGGTGGCGGCCAGGGCGGAGGCCTCCGCCGGGACGGCCAGCTCCGCGCCTGTCCGGCGGCGGTCGTCAAAGGTCAGCCGGGCGGCGGGATGGACGGTGTATTCCCCCGGGCGGCCCGTCACCGCGACGGACCAGACGTCCCCGGAAAGCTCCTCCTGGGTGACGAAGCCCGCGTTCACGGCGCCGCCCACCTCGCAGTAGTCGTCCGTGACCCAGATGCCCAGGCCGAAGCTGCCCCGGTCGGGCTTCACGAGATAGGGCTCCGAGCCGCCGGGGAAGTACTCCGGCGCGGGAATGCCCCGCTCCCGCAGGAGCGCGTCGGTCCGCAGGCGGCTCGAGGCGATCGCCCAGGCCGCGGGATCGTGCAGGACGGTTTCGGCCCCGGTCAGGGACGCGAGGACCGCGTCGTCCTCCGTCGCGGGCAGGACGATCCCGGCGTCCTCCGAGACCTCATACCCCAGGGCGTCCGCGAGGCGCTCCGCCTGCTCCGCCAGCGGTCCGCTGCCAACGATGCGAAGCTTCATCCCTGCAGCCCGTCCTCCTGCCGCTGCATGTTCTCCACGACGACGTCGTAAATGTCGCCGAGGGACGCGGCGTACTCCAGCACCCGCCAGGGGACGTTGGTGTGGTAGTGGATCTTGATGAGGTCCTCGTCCCCCACGGCGAGCAGGCTGTCGCCGCGCGATCCAGTCGAAAATGGCGTCCTCGTCCAGGTCGTGGCCCTCGATGAGGAGCTGCGTGTCGAATTTGAATTCCAGCATGGGAGCTCTCCTATTAAATAAAAATCAATAAACCGCCGACGATTGTATCATACTCTATGGCCGATGTCAAAGCCTCTCCTGTCTGGGTTTTCCAAAAGGAAGGCTGTTTCATTCCAATTGACAGATCCAGTCCGCAGCGATAAAATGAAGAACGCTGAGAAAACCACCAACAAGCACGTCCGCAATATAGCGACTGGGTGTTTTTGTCGCCAAGGAAATCCATTCCAAACATGTGAAACGAGGCGCCGTCTTGTTTCAGAGAGGAAAAACATGGGACTTTTTGATAAACCCGAAGTGGTTATACTAAAGGAAAGCAGCGACGCAAGAAAATACCTGGCACAACTCGAAGACTTACTGAAGCAGATAAAGCCAAATTCAGCCCTGGCAAATTCAATCAACAGAGAAATCGCTGTCACAAAGGCTGGCATCGTGGGAGAGGATGCCATTCTGTTTGAACTGAAAAACAGCGGCATGGATCTTGTTGTTCTGCATGATTTGTATATGGAAACGGAGGATGGCAGAGGGGCCCAGATTGATTATTTGGTTGTTACGCCTTATGTGAATGTGATCATAGAGTGCAAAAATCTGTTTGGGAATATAGAGATCAACAGCAAGGGAGATTTCATCCGCTCATTTTGCTACGAAGGGCGCTGGATAAAAGAGGGAATCTATAGTCCGATCACACAGAACGAAAGGCATCTGACGGTCTTTAAAGATTGCAGAGCCGCGGATAAACATGCTTTATCCCGGTTTATGATGGAGAAAAGCTTTGCACAGTACAATAAATCTCTTGTGGTGCTGGCAAATCCAAAAACCGTGGTCTACGACCGGTATGCGCCCAGGTCGGTCAAGGAGAAGGTCATTCGGGGCGATCAACTGATCTCAACGCTGAAGGTCATGAGATCGGATATGAAAAAAAGCAAAAAAGAAATGCTGGTCTTTGCCGAGAAATATCTATCCTTCAACCGGGAAGACCGAAAAGAATACATAAAAAAATATGTGGCGCTGGAAAGCCAAAGCAAAATGGATCCTCCGCTCGATGAGCCGCCAACGGAGGAAAGCCCCGCACGTTCCCTTGTCTGTCCGCGCTGCGGCAAACGCGATCCAGTCGAAAATGGCGTCCTCGTCCAGGTCGTGGCCCTCGATGAGGAGCTGCGTGTCGAATTTGAATTCCAGCATGGGAGCTCTCCTATTAAAATAAAATCAATAAACCGCCGACGATTGTATCATACTCTATGGCCGATGTCAAAGCCTCCCGCAGCGCAAAAAAACGCCGGAGGCGGATGCCTCCGGCGGGACGGGTGGTTTGGTACGGTCTTACCGGATGAACTGCCGGGGCCCTTCGGAGGCCTCGTCGTCAGAACCGGCCAAGGGAGCCGGAGTTTTCGTCGTTGGGCATGTACTCCTCCCGCTTGTCCGGCAGGATCGCGTTCAGGATGATGCCGACGATGGAGGACACGGCCAGACCGGAGAGGGCGACCCTCATGTTTCCGATCGTGAAGGAGATGGCGCCGGTGGCGTTGTTGCCGGCCGTCGTGATGTCGGCGCCCAGCAGGCCGGAGAAGTTGATGCCGAGGGCGAGGCCGAGGATCACGGCAGCCACGATGACGTTGCGGCTCTTCTGGAAATCGGTGTGGTTCTCGACCATGTTGCGGACGCCGACCGCAGAGATCATGCCGTAGAGGACGATGGACACGCCGCCGATGGTCGCACTGGGCATAGCGCTGATGAGGGCCGCGAATTTCGGGCAGAAGCTGAGCACGATCGCGAACGCCGCGGCAAGACGGACGACCAGGGGGTCATAGACCTTGGTGAGGACGAGCACACCGGTGTTCTCGCCATAGGTGGTATTGGCCGGCGCGCCGAAGAGAGCGGCGATGGTGGTGCCGACACCGTCGCCGATGAGGGTGCGGTGCAGGCCCGGATCCTCAATGAGATTTCTCTCAATGGTGCTGCTGATGGCAGAGATGTCGCCCACATGCTCCATCATCGTCGCGAAAGCGATGGGAACGACCATGATGATGGAGGAGACGAGCAGGCCGGTATTGACGTTCCCGCCGGCAAAGAGACCGAACACGGTATTCTTCATCTGGAACGGAAGGCCGATCCAGGCCGCTTCCTTAACGCCCGAGAAATCGACCTTGCCGAAGATCCCGGCCACCGCGTAGGAGACGATGACGCCCATGAGGATGGGGATGATCTTGATCATGCCCTTGCCCCAAATGTTGCAGATGACGATGACGACAATGGCGACGAGAGCGATCAGCCAGTTGGAGGAGCAGTTGTTGATGGCGGAGGGAGCCAGGATCAGGCCGATGGCGATGATGATCGGGCCCGTGACGACCGGCGGGAAGAACCGCATGACCTTTTTGGAGCCGACCGCCCGGCAGATGGCGGCGAGCACGAGGTACAGAAGACCGGCGCAAGCGACGCCGACGCAGGCATAGGGCAGGGATTCCGCCTGGGAAAGACCCAGCTCACTGCCGGCGGCGACAACGGAGAAATAGCCGCCGAGGAAGGCAAACGACGAGCCGAGAAATACGGGGACCTTCCGTTTGGTGACAACGTGCATCAGCAGCGTCGCGAGTCCAGCGAACAGAAGCGTGGCAGAAACGCTGAGCCCGGTAAGGATGGGGACGAGGACCGTCGCGCCGAACATGGCGAAAAGGTGCTGAATGCCCAGCACCAGCATCCGGGGCGTGCCCAGGGACTTGGCGTCGTAGATGGGTTCCTTTCCGAAGTCGTTTGTTTTTTTCATCGTCTGTCTCCTTTTTTCTTTTGATTTCCTTCTTATAAATGGATTCACTCGTGTCGCCGGCGACACGCCGGGCAAAAAGAAAAACCCTGCCCCATCGGCAAGGTCAAAAATCTCCGGCTTTTTCCTCAGTATTCAGAAATTCCCTGCCGGTGGTCATTGCCCGGAGATAAGGTGTTTTCTAAAGATAAATATTACACGAACCGCCGTACAAAGTCCAATGACATTTGATTACAAAAAACATCCCGTTTCTCGGTCTTGACCAAATGGTTACAAAGTGGTTGAATATAAGAAAGAAGTTACAAACCAAGGGGGGTGTATCCATGCTGCCGGAGGGCCTCGCCGGGGCGCTGCTGCCCTGGTACGACCGGAACGCCCGGGACCTGCCCTGGCGGCAAAACCCCACGCCCTACCGGGTGTGGGTGTCGGAGATCATGCTCCAGCAGACCCGCATCGAGGCGGCGAAGGGGCATTATCTGCGCTTCATGGCCGCCCTGCCGGACGTTTCCAGCCTTGCCGCGGCGGAGGAGGAGACCGTCCTGAAGCTCTGGGAAGGCCTCGGGTACTATTCCCGGGCCCGGAACCTGCACAAGGCCGCGAAGCGCATTGTGGAAGAGCATGGGGGAGAGCTCCCATCCAGCTATGCCGCGCTGCGGGCGCTGCCGGGGATCGGGGACTACACCGCCGGCGCCGTGGCCTCCATCGCCTTCGGCCTGCCGGAGCCCGCCGTGGACGGGAACGTCCTGCGCCTCTGCACGCGGCTGACCGCCTGCGCCGACAGCGTGGGAGACGAGGGGGTGAAGCGCGGCTTCCGGGAGGCGCTGCGGGCCCAATACCCCGCCGGGCGCTGCGGGGACTTCACGTCCGCGCTCATGGAGCTGGGGGAGACGGTGTGCACCCCCGGCACGCCGGACTGCGGCACGTGCCCCCTGGCGGGCCTCTGCGCGGCCCACGCGGCGGGGGAGGAGACCGCCTATCCCGTCCTGCCCGCGAAAAAGCCCCGCCGCATCCAGCCGCGGACGGTCTTCCTTCTGGAGCGCGAGGGGCGGATCGCCCTGCAAAAGCGCCCGGACCGGGGCATGCTCGCGGGGCTGTGGGAGCTGCCGGGGGAGGACGGGACGCTTTCCCGCGACGAGGTCCTGGCCCGGGCGGCGGCCTGGGGCTGCGAGCCAACAGAAGCCGCGCCCTGCGGCGAGGCGGTGCATGTGTTTTCCCACATCGAGTGGCACATGTCGGGCTGGCGCGTATCCTGCGCCGCCGCGCCCGAACGCTTCGCCTGGACGGACGCCGCCGACCGCCGGACAGCCTACGCCGTCCCGACCGCCTTCCGGGCGTATACCAGCCAGCTATAATTATACAAATCGAACGACAAGGGGGAGAGCTTCGGCTGTCCCTCCTTGGACTGTCAAAAACATCGCATCCGGCTGTCTGACAGAGCAGCGGGGGAGCACGAGGGGCCAAAAAGTCCGCCTCGAATTGGATCCCGTTTTTTCGAAGAAAAAACCGAGCCAGCAGATGCTGACTCGGTTTCTGTGTTGGCAGCGACCTATTTTCCCGGTCCGTCTCCAGACAAGTATCTTCGGCACAGTCGGGCTTAACTTCCGTGTTCGGAATGGGAACGGGTGGACCCCCG
>CAJOIG010000184.1 GCA_905234575.1 uncultured Oscillospiraceae bacterium | reverse complement strand
CTCCTTGCCGCCCTCGGTGAAGGCGGGGATCATGGACCAGTAGGGGATGTCCATCATCGTGTAGGTCACGCCCCAGAGGATGTAGAACACGGCGGCGTAGGCGGTGAGGCCCGCGGCGTCCATCTTGGGAGGCGCGGCGAACATCAGGAACAGCACGACGGCGTTCGTCAGCGTGCCGATCATGAGCCAGGGCCGGAACTTGCCCCAGCGGGTGCGGGTCTTCGCGACGATGATGCCCATGATGGGGTCGTTGAAGGCGTCGAAGATGCGCGCCGCCAGCAGGATGACGCCCATGGCGATGGCGCTGACGCCGAGGAGGTCCTGGAAGTAGTACAGGACGTAGCTCGCGGACAGCATGTACACCATGTCCTTGCCCACGGCGCCGAGGGCGTAGGACAGCTTGGAAATGCCGGACAGCTTTTGCGTTTCGTTCATGATCTCTCTCCTTATTTGTTCTTCAGGTTCATGGCGATCTGCACCGCCTTGTAGGCGCCGTCGTAAAGCCCGGCGGCACGGTTTAAGCGGATGCAGGCGTTCATTTCGTTGAACAGGGTGTCCTCCTCGAGGAACAGGTCCACCATCTGCAGGGTGTGGGGCACGTCCCGGCACTCGAGCGTGCCGTCGCCGAACTCGGCGGCGTGGATGGCGCCCCAGCGCTCATGCCCGCCGACCCGCTTGAGGAACAGCTTCGGGATGGGGTAGAAGGCGAGCTCCGAGGGCTTGGTGAGCAGCACGTCCGCCGAGCGCAGGAGGAGGTTCGTGCAGTACACGGCCTCGAAGATGTTCTCGTGCCAGAAGGCGTGCACGCCCTCCACGGGACCGGTCAGCGCCGCCCCGGCAAAGGCGGTCGTGTCCGCCCAGTCGTTCATGTGCTCCGCGGAGAGCGCCTGCAGTCCGTCGATCTCCCGGCAGAGCTCGTCCCAGACGTTTTTGTAGTCGCCGACGTTCACATAGAGCGCCGCCCGCTTTTCCCGCACAGCGGGCAGGAGGTGCTTTATCACCGCGGCAAAAAGCTCCCGCTGCGCGCCCGCGCCGCCGATGGTCAGCAAAAAGCGCATGGGCTCGCCCTTTTCCTTCCGGGCGAGGCGGGCGTCGGTGTCGGCCTCGAGGTTCGCCGTCAGCTCGTGGTCGATGTAGTGCCCGGTGTAGACGAGGCTCTCCGCGGGCATGGGGGACAGCACCTCGTCCCCGCGCATGCCGTTCAGGATGCGGTAGCCCAGCCAGGATTGATGGGTCTGGATGGTGTGGACCGCGCCCTCGGCCAGGTGCAGGGCCATGGGCCAGTTGTCCGGGATGGCGTTCACGACGTGCTCCATCCCGGCGTGGATGGCGGCCTGGGCGGGCCAGACGTGGGTGCCGATGACGGGGATGTCCTTCGGGACGTTTTTGAACACCGGGGCCATGAGCTCGGCGTTTTTCTGGTCCGAGGCGTTGTAGCTGAGCTTGCGGAAGCCCTCGTAGTTCATGGGCTCCCAGAAGAGCTTGTCGAACAGGCGGCTCTTCTGCGACAGGCGCGACCCCATCGAGTACAGGTCGTTCTGCGCGCCGATGACCTTCGTGCAGGTCGTGCCGGGGAACGAGTTCAGGTCCATCCAGTAGGGCGTGTACCCCAGCGCCCGGGCGGCCGACGCCATGGCGATGGAGATGCGGTAGTGCCCGAAGCCCATGCGGATGTTCCCGACGATGATGCCCTTTTCCCGGTCAAAGGGAATCTCCCCCTCGCCCTCGTCCACCCGGAGGTCATACACCCCCAGGGGCCCGAACAGGACGGGGTTCTCCCGGAGCTTCACGGCGTAGTCCTTATCCGCGTCGTCCCCGTATTTTTTGGCGTACTTCGCCTTGGACTTCACCGCCTTGCGGTAGTCGCCCTCCGGGATGGGGTTACCGAAGATGATCCTCGACTTATCCTCCATGGCTCTCCTCCTTTATGACGTTGAATTCGATGCGCAGCGGCGGCGCGTTTTCCGGGATGAGGTCCAGCGCGGCCCGTCCGGTCCCGCCGGCGGTGCGGACGTAGGTCCCGCCGAGGCCGCCCCGCAGCACGGCGGTGTCCGGGCCGATGAGGGCGATGGGTCCCTCCGCACGGAGCTTCACCGGGCCGTTGTAGAAGGCCAAAACGTTTTCCTGGCCGTCCGTCATGGCGAGGCGGACGAGGGCGGCGTCCCAGGAATCCCCGTCCACCAGGGTCCGGGCCGAGGGCCGGGCGCGGAGATGCAGGTCCAGCGCGGTGGAGCAGGTGACGGCGGCGACGACGGCCCCGTCCTTCACCGCCTCGAAGCGGAACTCCGTGGCCTTGCCGCCCCAGTCGCCGATGTATTTCTGGTACAGGGCCGTCGCGTCCCCGAGGCTCATGCCGTAGCGAAGAATCAGCCACGCGGCCTCCATCAGCAGCTTCGGCGGGAGCTTCCCGTAGCCGAACCGGGCGGAATGATTGAGGATGTCCTTCGTGAACTTCGCCTGCCGGGGCGCGAAGCCCTCCTTCTCCTCGAGCTGGCCGCCCAGAAAATCGTCGATCTCGATGGGCGGGCGGGCCAGATGCGGGTAGGGCGTGTGGCTCCGGTCGAACTCCGCGATGAACTCGCCGTTTTTGTAGAACCGGACGGCGTCGGCGTTCGTGAAGGCGAAGATGCGGCCCCGGTTCGACGCGGGATGCTCCCCGATGTCCATGGAGGAGCTGACGGCGAGAAGCGGCTCACTGTCCCCGAAGGCGGCGTAGACCTCCGCGGCGAGCTTCTTGTTGCGGAACATGTCCAGCACGCCGTGGTAGCAGATCCGGTCGCCGGAGCCGAACTCCCGGTGGGTGTTGTAGTCGAACAGGCACCAGCCGAAGGACCCGGCGATGTCGTCCTCCGCGGCAGCGGCGTCCAGCACGGCGGCGTGGCGCAGGGCGTGGGAAAGGCGGTGCTCCTCCGCGTCGAAGGTCTTCGTGGGGAACATGTGCCCGTTGTATTCGCTGATGAGATACGACCGGCTCGTATCGGGCGTGACGGCCTTTTTCTTCTCGCAGCCCCGGTTCGTGCCGTCGTGGGAGAAGTCGTTGAAGGCGTACACGTCCTCGAGGAAGCTGCTTTTTTTGAGGTAGCGCACGCCGCTGGTGGGCCGGGTGGGGTCCAGGCGGCGGGCCGTCTCGTTCGTGCGGCGGTAGAGCTCGTCGTCATCCTGGGATTCGTTGATCCGCACGCCCCAGAGGACGATGGAGGGATGGTTCCGGTATTGCAGGACCATGTCCTCCGTATTCTTGACCGCCTGGTCCTGCCAGGCCGGACCGCCGATGTGCTGCCAGCCGGGGATCTCCGTGAACACCAG
>CAJOIG010000183.1 GCA_905234575.1 uncultured Oscillospiraceae bacterium | reverse complement strand
TTTTAAGCGGCGATGGCCTCAGATGAGGTTCAGGATCAGGGTCAGCAGCACGAAGGCCAGAGCGACCCACTTGGTCATCTTCGCGAGACGGGCATCCCAGGTCTTGGCCTTGGTCTTGGTCATGAAGGTGTCAGCCGCGCCGCTGATGGCGCCGGAAAGACCGGAGCGCTTGCCGCTCTGCATGAGGACCACGGCGGTCAGGAAGATCTCGGTGAGAAGAAGCAGTATCGTAAGAACAATGGTCATGACAGTTCATCCTTTTCCTAAAATCGCAAAATTTACTATATCACGTTTCGTGCGCCAACGCAAGGACTTTTTTCGAAAATACGCGCGTTTTTCCGGCGTCCGGTCGTACGGCGCGTTACCGCTGGAACTCGGGATGGCAGCGGTAGTATTCCTTTTTGTCCTCGTACATGGCGTCGTCCGCGGCCTGGAAGGCGGCGGTCAGGCCCACGGAGCCGTCGGACCAGAAGGCGCCGATGGCGAAGCTGACGTCCCGGTGCTTCTGCGCGGCCGCGCGGAAGAGCTCGAGCTTCCGGTCAAAGCTGTCCCGGTTGATGCCGGGCATCAGGACGATGAACTCGTCGCCGCCGGTGCGGTAGATGTCCGGGTCGTAAAAGATCTTCTTCAGAATCTCCGCCGCCTCGATCAGGAGCCGGTCGCCGGCATCGTGGCCCTCGGCGTCGTTGATGCGCTTGAGGCCGTTGAGGTCCAGATTCACCACGCCGAAGCAGTCCGAGCCCAGGCTGTCCATCCGGCGCAGCATGGCCATGCGGTTCCGCAGACCGGTCAGCGCGTCGGTGGTGCTTATCTCCTCCAGCCGTTCCATGAGCTCGTGGTTCGAGATCTCGGAGGCGAGGAACACCGTGAGGAGCTCTGCGACGTCTGCGACCTCCGACGCCGTCCGGGTGTCGAAGTTGATGAAGTCGATGTAGCCGAAGATCTCCCCGCGGCGGCGCAGCGGGAGCAGCACCAGGCTCTGGACGTCGTATTTCCGCAGGTTTTCCAGCCATTCGGGAGCAAGCTCCTCGATGGCGTCGAAATCCTCTGGGCAGGTCAGCAGCAGGACGCTCTTGTCGCCGATGCAGCGCTCCCAGCCGCGGATGAACTCGTAGGAGAGCTCCTGGTTCTCCTTTTTGAGATCCAGCTCGGCCTTTGCCTCGCAATAGATGTGATAGGATCGGTCCCGGTGATCGAGGAGGATGAGACGGGCGTTGTAGGCCCCGCAGATGGACAGCGCACCCTGGAGCACGCTCCGCATGGCCTCCCGGAAATCCTCCGTGGTGGCGAGGATGAGGCCGGTGCGGATGGCGAACTTCGTCACGTCCACGGAAACGGTCGCGAACCGGCGGATCTCGGGACTCTCGGTCAGCTCGAAGGTGAAAAGGCCCAGGCCGACGGAGGGATCCTCGGACCGCAGGGGGATCGCCATCTGGTCGATCCAGCCGGTGGTATACTCCGCGTAAACGTGCCCGGCCTCGCCCAGCACGGCGGTGTGATAGAAGAAGTCCTCAAACTTCGGGTTCCGCGGCATGTGCTCGTAGTAGTACATGCCGTCGCGGTATACCGCGTCGGTGGGCGAGACATCCTTGAAGAGCTGGTTGGCGCACAGGATGCGGATGCCCCGATCTGCCCGGTCCACGGAGAGGATGGCGCTGGGGCGGGGGATGCAGTCCACAAAGCTCTGATAATCCATGGCTCCCATACCTCCTACCGCAGCGCGGCTTCCCATTCCTTTTCCCGGAAGCCGACGAGAACGGCGGTGTCCGTCACGAGGATCGGGCGCTTCACCAGCATCCCGTCGGAGGACAGCAGGGCGAACTGCTCGTCCTCGGACAGGGACGGCAGGCGGTTTTTGAGGTCGAGGGCCTTGTAGGCGAGACCGCTGGTGTTGAAAAAGCGCTTGAGGGGCAGGCCGCTTTTCGCCTGCCAGGCGCGCAGCTCGGCCTCCCCGGGATTCTGCAGCTTGATGTCGCGGGTGTCGTGGGCGAGAGCGTGCTCGTCGAGCCAGCGCTCGGCCTTCTGGCAGGTGCTGCATTTGGGATAGCATACGAACAGCATGGCAAGTCTCCTTTGACTCTTTCTCAATCCATCCTAACGCAAAACCCGCGGGAGCGCAACGGTTTTGTTTGCCATGGGGGCGGTTTTTCGCTATAATAAGGGGCATCCCGGACCGAAGGAGGGAAGACGATGGCCAAAGAGCTGGAGCCCTGGCAGCGGGTGGAGCAGAGTATCTCCAAGAAATTCCGGCGGTCCATCTGGGGGCCGTTCATCACCGCCGTGAAGCGGTATGAGCTCATCGAGGAGGGGGACCGCATCGCCGTGTGCATCTCCGGCGGCAAGGATTCCATGCTGCTCGCGAAGCTCATGCAGATGCTCCGGCGGCATTCCGACGTGCCCTTCGAGCTGACCTATCTCGTCATGGACCCCGGGTACAGCCCGGAAAACCGCGCGCGGATCGAGGAAAACGCCGCGCTTCTGAACGTCCCCGTCGTCATCCGGGAATCGCAGATCTTCTCCGCGGCGAACGCGGCGTCGGAATCGCCCTGCTATCTCTGCGCCCGGATGCGCCGGGGCCATCTCTACAGCTTCGCCCGAGAGCTCGGCTGCAATAAGATCGCCCTGGGCCACCATTTCAGCGACGTCATCGAGACGACGGTCCTCGGTATGTTCTACGGCGGCCAGCTGCAGGCCATGATCCCGAAGCTCCACAGCACGAACTTCGAGGGCATGACCCTCATCCGTCCGCTCTACTGCGTCCACGAGGAAGACATCCTGGCCTGGAAGCGCTACAACGGCCTGGAGTTTTTGCAGTGCGCCTGCCGGTTCACGGAGGAGCTGCACAGCGGGTATCCCCTGGAAAACGGCGGCAAAAGGCAGGAGATCAAGGAACTCATCCGGGAGCTGAAAAAGACGAACCCGAACATCGAAAAGAGCATTTTTCGGAGCATCCACAACCTCTCCCTCGATACCTTCCCCGGTTATAAGACCGACGGTGCGGAGCACAGCTTCCTGGAGCGCTTCGACGCCCACCGATAATTTGTTATAAGAAAGCGACGAACCGTTTCCGGGTTGAATCCCGAAACGGTTCGTCGTATGTTTTCTTGGCGGAAGCCTCAGTGAAGGAAAGTGCCCCGGCCATGGAGCTTTCCGTATTCCTTGTCGAGATACAGCTTGTGATCGGCGCGCTGGAGGCAGCGCTGGAACGTGTCCTCGTTGCCCGAAAGCTCGTCGCGGCCGATGCCGACGGACAGCTCGTAGGGCTTTTCCTGCGAGAGGCATCCGGCCCGGACCTGCTCCCGGATCTCGGCGGTCAG
>CAJOIG010000182.1 GCA_905234575.1 uncultured Oscillospiraceae bacterium | reverse complement strand
CCCGCGGTCACGAACGGCCGCGCCGCTGCGAAGGGCGTGGTGGAGGCCATGGAGAAGAAGGAGGCGACGAAATGAGCATCAAAGTCAAAGGTTTTCTGAAGGATGTGGGCGGCGCCTCCCGCGTGACCGAAGCGCGCCGTTCCGCCGTTGCGAACGCGTCCGCCGTTCCCGATCCGAAGGACAAGATCCGTGAGATCGCGGATCTTCTGCATCCGGAGTCCATGCAGCTTCGCGTCACGGAGATTCGGCAGACCTCGCCGTACTCCAAGACCTTCCGTTTCGAGTCCGAGGACGGACACATCCCCGTGTTCCAGTGCGGGCAGTACGTCAGCTTCCGCCTGGCCATCGGCGGCAGTCTGCTCTCCCGGCCGTATACCATCAGCTCCGCGCCGTTTGAGGCCCGCGGCGAACGCCCGTTCTTCGAGATCACCGTCCGCCGCAACCGGCCCTATTTCGTCCCCGACTGGCTGTTTGAAAACGTCAAGGTCGGCGACGTGCTCGAGGGCGCGCTGCCCTTCGGCACCTTCTATTGGGAGCCCCTGCGGGACAGCCGGGACATCGTGGCTCTCGCCGGCGGCGTCGGCATCACGCCGTTCTACTCCATGGCAAAAGAGATCGCCTTCGGCAAGATGAAGGGCTGTCGGCTCACGATCCTCTACGGCTCCGTCAAGCAGGACGACATCGTCCTGAAAAACGAGCTCGAGGCAATCGAGGCGGCCTGTCCGGATGTGAAGGTCGTCCACGTCCTCTCCGATGAGCCGGGCTGGACGGGGGAGAAGGGCTTCATCTCCCGGGAGATCATCGAAAAATACTCCGCGCCCGACTGCACCTATATGTTCTGCGGTCCGTATCCCATGTTCACCTTCGTGCAGAAGGCCATGGACGAGATGGGCGTCACCGGACGGCGCTTCCGTCACGACGCCGTGAACAATCCCGCCGACGTGACGATGCTTCCGGGCTATCCCAAGGGACGGGAGACGGAAATGCACACCATCACCGTCGTGCGGGGCATCCACGAGGACGTGATCGAGGCCTCCGGGCGGGAATCCGTGGCCGTTGCCCTTGAGCGCGCCGCCATTAAGATCGACACCCACTGCCGCAACGGCGAGTGCGGCTTCTGCCGCAGCCAGCTTATCTCCGGTGAGGTGTTCGTCTCCCCGGTGGGGGACGGCCGCCGCCTCATGGATAAAGAGATGGGCTGGTTCCATCCATGCTCCGCCTGGCCGCTGAGCGATCTGAAGATCCGCATTCCCATCATGTGAGGTCCCGCCCATGGAAAACGTACGAATCATCGAGATCAAGGAGAGCATCTTTGCCGACAACGACAGGGAGGCCGATCGGATCCGCAGGGAACTGAAGGCGGAAAGGACCTATCTGCTCAACCTGATGTCCTCGCCCGGCGCGGGAAAGACCACCACACTCCTGCGTACCATCGAGGCACTGAAGGACGAGATGCGTATTGGCGTCATGGAGGCGGACATCGACAGCTCCGTGGACGCGGAAAAGATTGCGGAGACCGGCGTGAAGAGCATCCAGCTCCACACCGGCGGCATGTGCCACCTGGACGCCGGCATGACGGAGCAGGGCCTGCGGGAGATCGGCACCGACGATTTGGACCTCGTGGTCCTCGAAAACGTCGGAAACCTTGTCTGTCCCGCGGAATTCGACACCGGCTCCGTGAAGAACGCCATGATCCTCTCCGTGCCGGAGGGACATGACAAGCCCCTCAAATACCCCCTCATCTTCACGGTGTGCGACGCGCTCATCATCAATAAGATCGACGTGCTGCCGTATTTCGACTTTGACATGGACAAGGTCGTGGAGTATGCGCACATGCGGAACCCGAAGCTGAAGATCTTCCCGATCTGCGCGAAAACCGGCGAGGGCGTCGCGGCCTGGGCGGACTGGCTCCGCTCCGAGGTCCGCGGCTGGAACAACGATAGAAAGCAGGGAGAGTGAACCATGGTCAAAGAAGTGAATCCGAAGATCCACGTGAACGAACGGGACTATCCCGTGACGGATCACCATTGCGACGACCTCGAAAAGAAACAGCTCGTTACGAAGCTCGCCCTCATGATTACGGACAACATCCCCCGGAAGCTGCCCGGCGGCATGAAGGAAAATCACATGGACTTCTGGATCCTCGACCGCCTTCTTACGAAGGAGGAGGTCAAGTTCATGCTGAGCTTCAAAAAGCGCCGTACCGGACTGACCACGAAGGAATTGGCGCAGCGCAACGGCATGACCGAGGACGAGGCCCAAAAAATCATCGACCACCTTCTCTGGATCGGCATCCTTGAACAGAACCGCGACAACGCCGACCAGCACATCCAGTACTGGATCCCGAAATGGGTCGTAGGCTCCGGCGAGTACATGGTCGAGCATCCGACGCTGCCGGACGAGCACCCCGAGGTGGCGACGATGTTCAACCTTGCCCCCCAGGAGCCCCTGGAGCTCGCGGCGAAGCTCATCCCACCCGGCGGCGCCGGAATCGGCATGCACGTCATCCCGGTGGAGAAGGCCATCGACGGCGCCTCCACCTCCGTCAGCGTGGAGCACTTGTCCCACTGGCTGCAGAAGTACGACAAGTTCTGCACCATGGTCTGCGCCTGCCGCAAAGCCCAGCGTATCCGCGGTGAGGGCGTGGGCGACATCGAGGGCTATATGTGCATCGGCCTCGGCGACATCGCGGAATTCCTCGTGGAGACGGGCAAGGACGCCCATTACATCACCCGCGAGGAGGCCATGGAGATCATCGAGCGTGCCGAACGCAAGGGCTATGTCCACCAGATCACGAACCTGGACGGCCCGGACCGCATCGTCGGCATCTGCAACTGCTCGCCCGGCTCCTGCTATGGCCTGCGTACCTCCCAGCTTTTCAACACGCCGAATATGTCCCGCTCGGCCTACCGCGCCCATGTGGACGCCGAAAAATGCGTGGCCTGCGGCAAGTGCGTGGAGGTATGTCCCGCGGGCGCGGCCCGGCTCGGCCAGAAGCTCTGCCGCAGCGACGGCTCGAAGGTCATGTATCCCATGCACGATCTCCCGGACGACAACGTCTGGGGCGAGGATCGCTGGGACTGGGATTACCGCGACCACAACAAGATTAACTGCTATGACACCGGCACATCTCCCTGCAAGACCGCCTGTCCCGCCCACATCGCCGTGCAGGGCTATATCCGCATGGCGGCCGAGGGTCGATATGAGGAAGCCGTGAAGCTCATCCGCCAGGACAACCCGTTCCCCGCGGTCTGCGGCGCGGTGTGCAACAAGCGCTGCGAGGACCGCTGCACCCGCGGCACCATCGATCAGCCGGTCTC
>CAJOIG010000181.1 GCA_905234575.1 uncultured Oscillospiraceae bacterium | reverse complement strand
TGCGACTGCAGCGCCTGCACGCCCGCGGCGGAGCTCCTCAAGAACAAGGAGTTCCTGTCCAAGAAGTCCGTCTGGATCTTCGGCGGCGACGGCTGGGCCTACGACATCGGCTACGGCGGCCTCGACCACGTCCTGGCCCAGGGTGAGAACGTGAACGTCCTCGTCTTCGATACCGAGGTCTACTCCAATACCGGCGGCCAGGCCTCCAAGGCCTCCCAGATCGGCCAGGTGGCGCAGTTCGCCGCCGCCGGCAAGGCCGTCGCGAAGAAGTCCCTCGCCCAGATCGCCATGACCTACGGCTACATCTACGTCGCCCAGATCGCCATGGGCGCGAACATGGCCCAGGCCCTCAAGGCCATCGCCGAGGCCGAGGCCTATCCCGGCCCGTCCCTCATCATCGGCTACGCCCCCTGCGAGATGCACAGCATCAAGGGCGGCATGACGAACTGCCAGTCCGAGATGAAGAAGGCCGTCGAGTGCGGCTACTGGAACCTCTTCCGGTACAATCCCGCTCTCAAGGCCGAGGGCAAGAACCCGTTCACGCTGGACTCCAAGGCGCCCACCGGCTCCTACCGCGACTTCATCATGAACGAGGCCCGCTACTCCGCGCTGACCATCAACTTCCCCGAGCGTGCGGAGGAGCTCTTCACGAAGGCCGAGGAGGCGTCCGTGGAGCGCTACGCGAACCTGCAGCTCCAGAAGGAGATGTTCGAGAAGGAAGTCGCCGCCGAGTAACCTCTCAACCGCATAAACCAAAGGACGCCGCGATCGCTCGCGGCGTCCTCTTTTGCGGTCGTCGTTATTCGGTGTCCTCCGATTCGAGCGGGAAGGTGACCTGCCAGTTTCCCTCCGTCAGTGCGGAGGCGGTGTAGAAATCGCCGTAGAAGGCGTCCGGGTCCAGGTCCTGCGGGTCCAGCTCGAAGACGTATTCCTCGATGCTGCTGACGCCGTCGTCATCCCAGAAGGAGAAGGAGCTATCGGCGTATATCGCCTCGCCGTCCTCGTCGATATAGTACAGAAAGCCGTGGTCGTCCGTGCGGAGGATGTCCTCGTATCGCACCTGGATGTGGAGCGCTTCGTCCACCCAGCCCGCGGCGGTGACGGTCACGCCGTCGGCCGGCGCGAGAAGCGGCTCGCTCCGGGTCGCGAGGCAGACGAGGGCGCTGTCTCCGCTCCATCCGCCGCTGCCGCCGCGCAGCTCCGTCACCGTCCGCGTCGCGGCCTCCGCGGGCAGGTCCTTCAGAGCCGCCCCCAGGGGCACGCCCTCCGCGGCCTGCTTTCCGCTGAGGATCCGATGAACGGAGAAGGTGGCCTTGCTCCCGCGTTCGGAGAGCTCCTGCCCGTCCATGGCGGTACTGTACACATAGAACACGGCGGTCCCGGTGTCCTCGTTGTAGCTCTCCATACGGCAGGTCCCCATACTGTCGTAGGCGGTGTGGAAGCTCCAGCTGTCGAAAAGGTCCGCGGTCCCGTCGATTCGGTCCCCGGCGCGGTCCCGCAGGGCGATGTACGCCTCGGCGGTGTCGTCCCGGACGGAGGCGGCAAGGACCTCCATCTGAATGTCGTTGTCCACGCAGGCGAGGCGCACGGGCCGGAAGCGCTGGGCAAGCGCCGGAACGGCGGCGTACAGCAGCTCGTATCCCATGTCGCTGGATGCCAACGCGGGCAGCGCCAGCGCAAGGCAGAGGACCGCCGCGGCGGCGATGACGGCGATGCGCCGCAGGATGGGGTCCCTTCGGCGCGTTGGCGCTTCGCAGGCTTCGAGGATGTGGCGGTCCTCCAGCCCGTCCAGAGCGCGGGCCAGGTCGTTTTTTGTCATGGCAAGAATCCCTCCTTGATCAGATGGAGCCGCAGTTTTTCGCGGGTGCGGTGCAGGCGGACGGACACGGCGTTCGGCCGCAGTCCCAGGGAGCGCGCGATGTCTCCCACGGGCTCGGCGTACCAGTAGCGGCGGACGAAGCACACGCGGCTGAGCCTGTCGCAGCCGTCGAGGAAGCGGTCGATCTCCTCCGCCAGAGTCCGGGCGTCCAGGACCGTTTCGACGCCCTCCGGCGCGGGCAGGATGTCCGCGAGCTCGTCGAGGGCGGCGTCGTACCGACTCTCGCGGCAGGCGGCGGTGTTGTAGCGCAGGCGGTGGATGGCGAGGTTTTTCGTCGTCCGCAGAAGCCACGCCTTGAGGGAGTCCGGCTTTGCGGGCGGGATGGCGTTCCAGGCGGCAAGAAAAGCGTCGGACACGCACTCCTCCACGTCCTGCTCGGAGTCGAGGAGGTTCCTGGCCAGACGGCGGCAGGCGGGACCCAGGTCCGCCTCCATCGCCGCGACGGCGTCCTCGGAGCGGGCCGCAAGCAGCGCCAGGATGTCCCGTTCGGTCATGGCTTCATCACCTCCTGTCTGTATAGTACCGATCGGAAGGGTCCTTGTTACGGGAACCATGAAAAAACACGGCAGGAGGGAGGTCCTGCCGTGTCGGGGAGAGAAGGGTCACTCGATCCCGGTCAGATCGAAGCTCTCGAGCCAGGAGGCGGCGTTCTCGCAGATGCCGCGCATGGTGTCCTCGTCGAAGGGCGTGGGCAGCCCGGCGGCGGCGAGAAGCTCCGTGAAGGTCTTGGTGCCGGCGAGCTTCGTGTAGCGGTAGTACTGCTCCCAGGCGGCCTGGAAGTCCTTCTGGGACTCCGCCCAGAAATACAGGCTCATGGTCTGGGCGAGGCAGTAGTCGATGTAGTAGAAGGGGGCCTGGAAGATGTGGCCCTGCCGCTGCCAGTAGCGCCCATCCCCGAAGAAGGGGATCTCGTCGCCGTCCAGCCGAAGCCACGGCATATACACGCCCGTGAGCCTGCGCCAGACGTCATTGCGCTCGGCCGGGGTCATTTCCGGGCGCTCGTAGACGATGTGCTGGTAGTGATCCACCATGGTGCCGTAGGGGATGAAGGTCAGCGCCGAGGCCAGGTGGCTGTAGTGGAACTTCCGGGTGTCCGGGCCGAAGAAGCCCTCGGACCAGGGCCAGGCGAAGAACTCCATGCTCATGGAGTGGACCTCGCTGGCCTCCATGCCCGCCCAGTGGCAGTCCAGGGGCACGATGTCCCGGGCGGTCCAGTTCTGGAAGGCGTGTCCGGCCTCGTGGGTGACGACCTCGACGTCGCCTTGGGTGCCGTTGAAGTTCGCGAAGATGAAGGGCGTGTGGTACGCGGGAAGCTCTGTGCAGTAGCCGCCGGCCTGCTTGCCGGGGGTGGCGAGAAGGTCCATCATCTCGTCCTCGAGCATGTGGTCGATGAACTCCGCCGTCTCGGGGGAGAGCTCGTGGTAGAACTTCTTCGCCTGGGCGACGATGTCGTCCGCGGTGCCGACGGGCTTGG
>CAJOIG010000180.1 GCA_905234575.1 uncultured Oscillospiraceae bacterium | reverse complement strand
GGCACGGAGATTCCACGGGTGGTGTTCCCGTCGATCAGGGCAAGCTCCGGCGCGGGATCGAGCTGCGCGATAGCCCGGTCCATGGCGAGCAGCGCGGCGTTCAGGATGTTCATTTCCTCGATCTCCGCCACGGTCGCAAAGGCGATTCCGTAAGAAACAGCCTTCTCGCGGATGAGGTCGTACAGCGCCTCGCGGCGTTTTTCCGTGAGCTTCTTCGAGTCGTCGAGACCGGGAAGCGGACAGTCCTCCGGCAGAATGACGGCGGCGGCGCACACGGGACCGGCCAGGGGGCCGCGCCCCGCCTCGTCCACGCCGCAGACGAGACCGAAGCCCTCCCGGTGCAGCGCACGCTCGGCGGCAAAAAGCTCGTCAAGGCTTTTCAAGGCTGATCCTCCCCAGCTTCCCGCCGCGGAACTCGTCGAGCAGGATGGTCGCCATGCGCTCGGTGTCCACCTCGCCCCGGGCCATGAGAAAGCCGCGCTTTCGGGCGAAGGATTCCAAGAGCTCCCAGCCCTGGGCGTCGGGATCAAGGTCGAGCCTATAACGCTCCGTCAGACGGTCGGGATAGCTGTCCCGCAGCGTCATGAGGAGCTTCGCCGCCAGGTCCTCCCGGTCGAGGATGTCGTCCTTCACCGCGCCGGTAAAGGCGAGGCGGTCCCCCACGACGGGATCGTCGAATTTCGGCCAGAGGATGCCGGGGGTATCCAGCAGCTCGAGCTTCGCGTCCACGGTGATCCACTGCTTGCCGCGGGTGACGCCCGGACGGTCCGAGGCGGCGGCGAGCTTCCGACCCGTGACTTTATTGATGAACGTAGACTTGCCGACGTTCGGCACGCCCACGACCATGGCGCGCAGGGTCCCCTGCTTATCCCGCAGGGCACGGAGCGCCGGCGTCAGTCCCTTGACGCCCCGGCCGGAGCGTGCGTCGCACTCCAGAAAGGGAACGCCCAGGCTTTTATAATGTTCCCGCCAGAGGGTGGTCACGTTCGGGTCCGCCTGATCCGCGCGGTTGAGGATGAGCAGGCGGGGCTTCCGCCCGGCGATGATCCCGTCCAGATCCGGGTTGCGGCTGGAATACGGGATGCGGGCGTCCGCCACCTCGCAGACCACGTCCACGAGCCGCAAACTCTCCTGCATCATCCGCTCGGCCTTTTTCATGTGGCCGGGGAACCATTGTACCTCCGCCATCAGTAGTCCCAGCCGTAGAGCGCGCCGACCTTCTGCAGCGGCAGGATGCGGAAGATCGCCTTGCCCATGATGTAGCGCGTATCCACGCAGCCGATGGTGGCCCGGCGGCTGTCGGTCGAGTTGTTTCGGTTGTCGCCCATGACGAAGACGCAGCCCTCGGGCACGACGACAGGGCGCTCATAGGACTCGAAGTCCTCCGGCTCATAGGTGAGCTCGTTCACATACGGCTCGTCCACAGCCTGTCCGTCCACATAGACGATCCCAGAGGTGAAGTCGATGTCCACGGTCTGCCCCTCGACGGCGATGATGCGCTTGACGATGGGCTCCGTGCGGAAGGTCTCCTTCCGCAGGACGACGATGTCCCCGCGCTCGTAGTCCCCCGCAAGGCGGGTGATGATGATCTTGTCCCCGTCCAACAGGGTCGGCTCCATGGAATGGCCCTTCACATCGATGACGCGGGCAAAAAAGACAAACAAAATAACGCAGCAGATCAGCGCGACGACGACGCACTGGATCCACTCGTAGGTCTCCTTATGGACATTGACCTCCGCATCCGCGTTCGACGCGGAAGCGCGGGCATTCTCATTCATTGGCATACGCCCCCTAGTATGAGTGTCGGGATATTATAGCATGTCCCGGGGATATGTGCAAGAAATCCCATGCAGAAAAAGCAAAAAAGAGGGCCGATGCCCTCCTTTTTGCCGTTTGTGTGCGAACCTTACAGCCGCTCCTTGATCTTGGCCGCCTTGCCCACGCGGTCGCGCAGGTAGTACAGCTTCGCCCGGCGGACCTTGCCGCGGCGGACGGTGTCGACGGACACGATCGTGGGAGAATGCACGGGGAAGACCTTCTCGCAGCCGACGCCGTAGGAGATGCGGCGGACCGTGATGGTCTCGTTGATGCCGCCGTGCTTCTTGGCGATGATGACGCCCTCGAACGCCTGGTTGCGCTCGCGGTTGCCTTCCTTAATGCGGACGGTGACACGGACGGTGTCGCCGACGTTCATCGCGGGCAGCTCGGGCTTCATGTACTGCTGGGTCAATGCGCTGATGAGATCCATGGTGAAATATACCTTTCTTCCAGGGATGTTCATACCGGGAAAAATCCGCCCGCATGGGGCGCGGCGTCCGGCAGCGGACCATCCGTAATTTCAGACTGAATTATAATAGCAGACACGGGATGGAAATGCAAGCATTTTTTCGGCCTTTACCGGGTTTTTTTACCGAAACGGCGTCCTGTCCTCCCGGAACGCCTCCACCCGGGTAAAAACGAAGTAGGACGGCGCCTCCTCCCCCAGAGCCGCCATCATCACCTCGGGACTGAGCGTAGGCTCCTGGGCATGGAGAATAAGGTCCGCGTGCACCCCGTCCGGCGCGTCCGTGAACTCCGCTTTTCCGATCATGGGCGCGATGTCGTCCACCCTCTCGCCCTTTTTGCTGCGTCGGGTGACGAGGATCGAAGGCTGGGAAAAGAAATCCCGGTAAAACGACGCGTCCCGTCCGCCGGTCATGCGTCCCGAAAGACGCAGCCAGCGAAGCTCCGAGCCCTTGGACGGCGCGGGATACGCTTCTATGGCCTCGATCCCCTCGGGCATATACGGGTTCAGCCGCGCCGGGAGCGAGGCAAGGTCCGCGTCCTCCGCCGCAAGACCGAAGTCCATATACTCGCAGAGGCTGCGGGTGCCGACGGTAAGCGGGAGGAGGATGGAGATCCGGGCGTGGGGATTGAAGCCCTCGCTGTATTTGAGGCCGACGCCCGCCCGGGAAAACACCCGCTGCATCGTGCGGATGAGGTCCAGGTGGGAGATATACACGGCCCTTCCGGTCTTTGAGAATTTCAGTCGCAGCTTATCCACGGCACACGCCCTCCTTCAGTAAGCTCGCCGCGCCGCAGCCGGAGCATTTCTGCCGGCAGTCCGGCGTCAGCTCCGCGCGATAGGCGCGCTCGCGCTCCCGCTCGAGATGCCGCCGCAGCACGCCGACGTCCATGTGCTCCCAGGGCAGGAGCTCGTCCGTGCTCCGTTCACGGTAAACGTAGAAATCCAGGTCGAGACCGCAGGCGGCGAAGGCGTCCCGCCAGCGTTCAAGAGAGAAGTATTCCGTCCAGGATTCGAGGCGTCCTCCCTGCCGCCAGACCGCTTCGATGACGTCCCCCAGGCGGCGGTCGCCCCGGGCCAGCGCCGCC
>CAJOIG010000179.1 GCA_905234575.1 uncultured Oscillospiraceae bacterium | reverse complement strand
CGCGCCTGCGCCTACTGGCAGCGCGCGGCGGAGTATTACCGGGACGGCGTCCTGGTGCCGGAGCTGTCCGTGGCGGACGCCGTGCGGGACAAAGCCATCGTCTCCGAGGGGACGAACTTCAACGGCGTCATGCTCACCGGCACGGGCCCGGTCGCGGTCGGCGGCTATGACATCGACCTCACCGGCTGGGGCGAGAACGACATGGGCGGCGTCGGCGCGGGCATTTACGCCGTGGGCGACGGCCTCGACGCGACGATCTCCGACACCACCGTCCGCACCCGCGGCGCCACGCGCACGGCGGTATTCACCGGCGGCGACAGCGCGGTGACCCTCCGAAACGTCCACGTCTTCACCCACTCCGGCGACCTTCCGGAGGGCACCGGCGACCTCAACAACATGGAGGTCCCCTGGATGCTCGGCCTCATCGGCACCTGCCGCGCCACGAACGCCCTCGGCGGCACGCAGACAACCTGGATCGACTCCACCGTTGTCGCCCACGACTGGGGCGCGCTCTCCACGGACAGCCTCGGCTCCTCATACGACGCGGGCTCCCACAGCGGCGGCAGCGTCGGCCTCACCGTGCAGAACAGCTACATCGCCACGCTTTACTCCGGCTACGGCGCCTACGCCGACGGCGGGGCCGTGGACCGTTTCCTGGGCTCCTGCCTCGACGTGGCGGACATCGCCCTCATCATGACCGGCCGCGGCGAAGGCACCTTCGACGGGACCTATGTGAACGCGGGCTCGAACGCCGTCATGGTCCACGCGGGCGGCGGCGGCGTCATCAACGCCGTGGGCTCCCTCTTCCGGGTCGGCGGCACGGCCTTCCTCATCAAGGACTCGACCATGACCGTGAACCTGGAAAACTCCCACGTCTTCTTCGACGGCACGGCGGAATTCGACCCGGAGCTCGCCGGGGCTTACGGCCTGGACCTTACCGACCCCATCTTCGACTACACCACCTACGACCGCAGCCTCTACAACGACCTCACGGCCACGAACATCGTAAAGGTCCAGCACAACGCGGACGCGGGCTCCGGCTCCGACGCCTCCCAGGAGCCCGTCATCGTGAACGTCCAGAGCTGCGAGCTCGAGGGCGATTTCGTGAACACCTGCGCGGACGTGCTCACCGTGACCACGGTCATGATGGGCAGCGAGGTCACCCGGGACCGCCCGGCCCGGAGCATGGTCGTGAACCTCTCCGACAGCACCGTCACGGGCGCCATCTCCCTCGGCGAGGACGAGTGGTCCTCCAATGACCTCGTCACCGTCTCCGGCGGCGTGAACGACTTCCGCTACGCCTCCGGCACGACCCTCGGCGCGTTCTCCGACGGCGAGCACGGCCTGGAGGTCACGATGCGGAACGCGACCTGGAACGTCACCAAGGCGAGCTATCTCACGAAGCTCACCATCACCGCGGGCTCCGTCATCGACGGCGTGCTCACGGTGAACGGCGAGACGGTCGAGGCAAAGCCCGGCGTGTACGAGGGCGAGATCGTCGTCGCGCCGGACACGATGGTCACCACCGTCACGGACGGCGGCGGCAACGTGTTCCTCCTCCTGGGCGACCTGCTCCACGCCCTGGGATTCTGATAACGACTCCAAAAGGCATCCCGCCGGAACAGCTTGTTTCCGGCGGGATGCTTTTCGTTATATCGTTTGCTTCGGCTCCGCGAAGATCGTGCGCTGGTCGGTGTAGATCACCCGGCCGGGTCGCGCGCCGCGGGGCTTTTTCACAGAACGGACCTGGGTGACGTCCACGGCGGTGCGGCCGCTCTGCGCCGCCTCGGAATAGCCCGCCGCGAGGCAGGCCGCCTCATAGACGTCCGCCTCCGGCGGCTCGGTGTCCCGGCAGACGAGGATCACATGCGCGCCGTGGAGCTTCTGCACATGGAGCCAGAGGTCCGTCCGCCGGGCAAGTTTGAAGGTCAGCTCGTCGTTCTGGAGGTTGTTCCGCCCGACGAGGACCTCGTAGCCCCCCGATGTGGTGAACCGCAGCGGCGGCATGGGCTTCGGGCTTTTGACCTTCTTCCCCTTCGGCTTCTCCGGCCGCAGGTATCCCGCCCGGACGAGCTCCTCCCGGATGTCCGTCAGGTCGCCCTGGGACTGGGCTCTGGACAGTTCCTCCGCGATGGAATTCAGGTACGCAAGCTCCTCCGTGTTCTCCTCGATGAGCGACGTCAGATGCTCGCGGGCGGCTTTCTTTTTCGTGTATTGCTTATAATACGCCGCGGCGTTCTGCTGGGGGGACTTCCGCGCGTCCAGCGGCACGGCGACGGTCCGGGTCGGGTCGTCGGGGTCGTAGAAATCCTCCGTGACGAGTTCCGTCATCCCCGGCGTCATGCGCCAGATGTTCGCGGTGATGAGGTCCCCGCGGCGCTTCATGAGCTCCCGGTCCTCCGTCGCGCCGAGCTCGCCGATGCGAGCCGACAGCTTCCGTTCCGTGCGGGCGACGGCGCCGCGCACGAGCTTCGCCATGGACTTCGAGCGGCTGCGGAGATGCTCCACCCGCTCCCGCTCGGTGTAAAACGCCTCCAGGAGCTCCGACCACCCGCCGTACCGGACGCATTCCACGCCCGGGCCGTACTGCAGGATGTCCAGCGCCGCGAAATCCTTCGGCGCGCCGTTTTCCAGGAGCAGCGTCGGCCCGGTGGGCAGGTCCGCGAGGGACGCCGCCGTCTCCGGCAGGCCGCGAAAGGCGAGCTCCCGCCGCGTCAGGGGCGAAAGCCCGGAGAGCCGTCCCGCCTCCGGCTGGGGCGGCAGGCGGTAAATCAGGCCCGGCAGAAGCTGGCGCAGGGGACTCATCTCGGCGTCCACCCGCCGGGCGGCGTCCAGGATGCGTCCGTCGCTCCCCACGAGAACGAGGTTCGCGTTGCGGCCGAGCATTTCGGCGGCCAGGGTCTTCGGCGCTTCCGTGCCCAGCTCGTCATAGGTCTCGAGCCGGATGAGGAGCATCCGCTCCCGGTCGGGCTGCTCGAGGCCCGTGATCCGCGCGCCGACGAGATGCTTGCGAAGCAGCATGCAGAACATCGGCGGCTGGGGCGGATTTTCGAAGGCGGCGTCCGTCAGGCAGACCCGGGGACTGCCCGAAGCGAAGCTCAGCAGCAGCGTATCGGACCGGCCGTGCCCCCGCAGGGACAGGAGGATCACGTCCCGCTCCGGCTGGCGGACCCGGTCGATCTTGCAGCCGACGATCCGGGGCTCCAGCTCCTTTTTCAGTTCTCCGACGATAAAGGCGTCAAGCGGCATGGTCGTCCTCCCAGATCAAAGAAAACAGCGCCCGGACCCGCGCGGTCTCGCCCCGCAGCCACAGCCAGCCGAACAGCGCCTCCAGCGCCGTGGCGGCGTGGTACTGGGCGATGGTGCAGCCCGCGGGCACGCCGTGGACCCGGGTG
>CAJOIG010000178.1 GCA_905234575.1 uncultured Oscillospiraceae bacterium | reverse complement strand
GTCTTTCCCGCGGCAACGGAGGTTTCGAACCGGTCGGAGATCGCCAGCGCGACGCCTTCTCCGGGGGTGGGGAGGAGGTTCGGGGAGAGATACAGCATGACGCCCAGCGCCACCATGGGGATGTTCACGAGGAGATACAGCAGCTGCATCCCGTAATTCGTCGGCGCGGGAAGCCCCGCGACCATCGCGGTGGTGAGATTCACGAGATAGCCGAACAGAAACGAGATCACCAGCTGCAGCAGCTGGATGGGCTTGAACCTTTTCCCAAGCATCACCACCTGCATGAGGATGTACACGCAGTAGGTCGCGATGGTCCAGTTGCCGAGATTGAAAAAGCTCTCGGGAAGACCCATGCTCAGGCCGATCTGATACAGCACGTTCGCGGGGGAGCCCACGGGACTGACGCCCAGACCGGACTTGGCGGAAAAGGCGATGCCGGTTGCGATGCAGAACAGACCGCAGACGTAGATGAAAAGCCGCTTGGCCCACAGGACGGCGGCGGGAGTCTCTTTCTCTTTCATGATGGACCTCAACAAAACTGGAATCAGGGATGGCCAGGATGACCATCCCTGATTATAGCATAGATCACGGTCAAATATCCAGCGCGGCGTGATAGCCCTGGTAGACGGTGTGTGTGATGGTGTCGGGCTTGACGCAGTTGCCGATGGCGAAGAACTTCGGCGCGGTGCCGCGCAGCTCGTCCACCACATTGGTCTTCGGGACGAGGCCGAGGCCGCAGAGGATGCTGTCGCCCTCGATCTCCACCGTCTCGCCGGCGGGCGTCTCGCAGACGACCCTGCCGCCGTCCACGCGCTTGCAGGTGCAGTCGGTGTGGATGCTGACGTTGTATTTTGCCATCTCCGCCATGAGCAGCGGCCGGTAGCGGACGTTCGCGTCCGGGCAGAGCTCGGAGCGCATCTCCACGATGTGCACATTTCGGCCGTCGCGGGCAAGGCATACGGCCATCTCGCAGCCGACGAGCCCGCCGCCCAGGACGATGCAGGTCTTGCCGACCTTGTCCTTGTTTAGGTAGTAGTCCTCCGCCGGGAACATGACCGGGCTCTCCCGCAGGCCGGGGATGGGCGGCAGCAGGGGATCGGAGCCCGTCGCCACGATGACCGCGTCCGGGGCCTCCTTTTCGACGTAGGCTCTGTCGACCCGCGTGTTCAGGCGGATCTCCACGCCTGCCTTTTCCGCCAGATGCCGGTAGGTCTCGCCCAGCACATACATGTCGTACTTGAAGGGGATCGCCGCCTCGCCGATGAGAAGGCCGCCGGTCCTGTCCGCGGCCTCGCACAGCGTGACCGTGTGGCCCCGCCGTGCCGCGGTGTACGCCGCGTACAGGCCGCCGGGGCCGCCGCCCACCACGAGCACCTTCTTCGGATCCGGGGACTTCTGCAGCTCGCCGAAGCCCTCCGTCTCCCGGCCGATGAGGGGATTGCAGGTGCAGCGGCGGGTGAAGGTCGCGGCGCGCTCCGCCATGCAGGTGAAGCAGCGGATGCAGTGGACGATCTCGTCGTCCTTATTCGCCAAGACCTTGTTCGGGAACTGGTTGTCGGCCAGCAGCTGCCGGGCCATCTCCACGATGTCGGCTTTCCCGGAGGCGATGATCTCCTCCATCATGGCGGGGTCGCTCAGGCCGCCGATGGTGGCGACGGGCTTTTTCACATGCTTTTTGATCTCCGCGGCGAGATACACGTTCCGGCCGTGCTCCTCGAACCACGACGGATGCGTGATGCCGAAGGTCTTCTGGTAGGTGCCGGCGGAGACGTGGATGATGTCCACGAGATCCTCCACCGCCTGGGCGATGCGGACGCCCTCGTCCAGATGATAGCCGCCCTCGACGAACTCGTCGCCGCTCATGCGGAACTCGATGGGGAACCACGGGCCGACGGCCTTGCGAACGGCCGTCAAAACCTCGCGGGCAAAGCGGACGCGGTTTTCGAAGCTGCCGCCGTACTCGTCCGTGCGGTGGTTGAACAGGGGGCTCAAAAACTGGTTGATGAGCCAGCCATGCCCGCCGTGGACCATGACCATCTCGAAGCCTGCGCGCTTGGCGAGAGCCGCGGAGTTTCCGAAGGCTTCCACGATCTCGTGGATCTGTTCGCGGGACAGGGCTTTGACCGGGGTGCCGTCCGCGCGGGTGCCTTCGGAGGGGCCCCACTGGGCCATCTCCTGCTTTTTGTTCCGGTCGGCAAGGTACGTTCCGGCGAACTGCCCGGAGTGGGAAAGCTCCACGGAGGGGACGGCGCCGTGGCGCTTGATGGCGTCGGCGGTGTAGGTGAAGCTCGGCAGGCTTCCGGGGACGGAGAGGTCCAGCCGGAAGGCGTGGCTGCCGTCCGTGGGGTGGACCATGCACTCGGAGACGGTGACCGCGGCCGCGCCGCCGTAGGCGCGCAGCTCATAGAACTTCAGGGAGCGCTCGCCGATGCAGCCGTCCCAGGTGATCTCCGTGCCGCCCATGGGCGCGGAGAACATCCGGTGGCGGAACACGGTCTTTCCGATGGTGATCGGCGAACAGAGATGGGGATACTTGTATTCCATATCGTATACCTCTCAGGGCTGGATGCCCATTTTTTCCGGGCGGAACAGACGCTCGTCCATCATGGCGATCTCGTCCGCGAGGATCGGACGGAAGGCCATGTGCGCGAGGATGTCCTGTTCGAGATCGATACCGCGGGCGATCTCCGTGATCATGAGGCCGTCCGGCGTGAGCTTGAAAACGCAGCGCTCCGTGAGGTAGGTGATCTCCTGCCCGTTTTTCAGAGCGTAGTCGCCGGAGAAGGTGATCTGCTGGACCTCCTCCACGAATTTCGTTCCGGTGCCCTCGGCGAGGACACGAACGCCGTCGTTCGTCAGCTGAAGGTCGGCCTTGTTCGAGAAGGTGCCCATGAAAAACACCTTTTTGGCGTTCTGGGAGATGTCGATGAAGCCGCCCGCGCCGATGCAGCGTCCGGCGAATTTCGAGACGTTCACGTTGCCGTGCCGGTCGATCTCCGCAAAGCCGAGGAACGCCATGTCCAGCATCCCGCCGTCGTACATGTCGATGGTGTCGCACTGCCGGAAGATGCACTCCGCGTTCGCCACGCCGGGGAAGGAGAGGCCCTCCTGGACCTCGCCGCCCATGGGGCCGGACTCCACGCTGGTGGTGAAGCCGCCGAGGCCCTCCTCCGCGGCGACGGAGCCGATGCCGGAGGGAATGCCGGAGCCGATGTTGATGATGAGGCCGGGCCGGAGCTCCATCGCGGCGCGGCGTGCCAGCACCTTTCTCGGGGTGAGTGGAAGGACCTTCGTCCGTCCGGCGGGGGTCTTGGCAAGGCCGCAGAGCTCCGGACGGTATCCGTCCCGCGCGTAGCATTGGCGGGCGTGGATGGGGTCGGAGGCCACGACCACATAATCGACGAGCTTTCCGTGGATGCGGATGTCCCGCGTGGGCAGGCTCCCCCGGGCGACGACCTGCTCCACCTGGGCGATGACGATGCCGCC
>CAJOIG010000177.1 GCA_905234575.1 uncultured Oscillospiraceae bacterium | reverse complement strand
ACATTTGGCCCGTTTCCTACTGTTGTTTTCAACATTTTTCCGCCAAAGAAAGAGGCGCTGCCTCAATTTAGCTCTAAAAGCTATTTTAAGACAGCGCCTTTTCGTATCAGATCAGGCCGTGCTTTTCCAGACAAGCCGTCAGCTTCCGGCGGTTTTCCGCGCCCATCGGTACGAGGGGCAGCCGCATATCGGCGCGGCACAGGCCGCAAAGCTCCGCGGCGGTCTTGACCGGGATGGGGTTCACCTCGATGAACAGGAGATGGAACAGGTCCATGTACGCCGCATTCAGCGCGGCCGCTTCCGGGAAAAGGCCGCTCTCACACAGGCAGCAGAGCCGGACGACGGCCTCCGGTACAAGGTTCGAGGCGACGGAGACGACGCCTCGGGCCCCCAGCGCGTACATCGCCGCGGTGTCGCTGTCGTTGCCGCTCCAGAAGGTCAGCCGGTCCCCGCAGAGCGCGATGCTCCGGGCAAAGGCGCCGATGTCTCCGGAGGCCTCCTTGACGCCGTTGATGTTCGGGTGGTCCGAGAGCAGAGCGTAGGTCTCCGGCTGGATGCCGACGCCGGTGCGGGAGGGGACGTTGTAGAGGACCACTGGCCGATCCGCCCGGTCCGCGACGTAGGCAAAGTGCTCGACGAGCCCTGCCTGCGTGGTTTTGTTGTAATAGGGCGTCACCATGAGAAGTCCGTCCGCGCCGGCGTCCGAGGCGCGCTTTGCCGCCTCGAGGGCCTTGTGCGTGTCGTTCGAGCCGATGCCGGCCAGGATGGTCATGCTTCCGTCGGAGACCTCCGCCGCGCGTCGGATGAGGGCGGTCTGCTCCGCGGGGGAAAGCGTCGCCGCCTCGCCTGTGGTGCCGCATACGGCGAGAGCGGAGACGCCGCCCTCGGCCTGCCGCTCGACGAGCCTTGCAAAGGCGTCGAGATCGAGCTCTCCGTTTGCGTCAAAGGGCGTGATGATCGCCGTACAGACGCCGGTAAACAGGGGTGTTTTCAAAAAGATTCCTCCCATGAAAAAAGACGCCGTCGGTCCTTGACTGACAGCGTCTTTCGTATATTCACTTGGGAGATCAGCGGTCGAACCAGCCCTCGGCGCAAAGAAGCTCCGCCAGCAGCACCGCGCCGCCGGCCGCGCCCCGCAGGGTGTTGTGGCTCAGGCAGACGAACTTGTAGTCGTACTGCGTGTCCTCGCGCAGGCGGCCGATGTTCACGCCCATGCCGCCCTCGCGCATCCGGTCGAGCTTCGTCTGCGGGCGGTTGTCCTCCGTGAAGTACTGGAGGAACTGCTTCGGCGCGGAGGGAAGAGACAACTCCTGGGGACGGCCCTGGAAGGACGCCCAGCGCTCGAGGATCTCCTCCTTGGAGGGCTTCTTCGCAAAACTCGCGAAGACTGCCGCCATATGGCCGTTGGAGCAGGGGACCCGCAGGCATTGTGCGGTGATGGAGGGGCCCTCGGCGTTCACGATGACGCCGTTTTCGACGCGGCCCCAGAGCTTCATCGGCTCCTGCTCGGACTTCTCCTCCTCGCCGCCGATGTAGGGGATGACGTTGTCCACCATTTCCGGCCAGGACTCAAAGGTCTTGCCCGCGCCGGAGATGGCCTGATAGGTGCACACGAGGACCTTCTCGAGCCCGAACTCGTCCTTCAGGGGATGCAGCGCGGGGACGTAGCTCTGCAGGCTGCAGTTGGACTTCACGGCGATGAAGCCGCGCTTGGTGCCGAGGCGCTTGCGCTGCGCCGGGATGACGTCGAGGTGCTCGGGGTTGAGCTCGGGCACGACCATGGGCACGTCCGGCGTCCAGCGATGGGCGCTGTTGTTCGAGACGACCGGGCACTCGAGCCTGGCGTACGCCTCCTCGAAAGCGACGATCTCTTCCTTCTTCATATCCACCGCAGAGAAGACGAAATCGACCTCCTGCGCGATGGCGGCCATGTCCGCCACGGCATCCTTCACGACGATGGACTTGGCCTTCTCGGGCATGGGCACGTCGATGGCCCAGCGGGACCCGATGGCGTCGGCATAGGTCTTTCCGGCGCTGCGGGCGCTGGCGGCGATGACCGTCAGCTCGAACCAGGGATGCTCGGCCAGCAGCGAGACGAAGCGCTGCCCCACCATACCGGTGCCGCCGATGACGCCGACCTTGAGCTTGTTCATGTTGTCTGACCTCCGTAAACCAGTTTATGCCGCGCCGGACGTCCTTGCTCCGACGCAGAGAGTATTTGACAATCGGGTGCTTTTACTTTATAGTATAATGAAATTATGAGAAGTATAGCACAGGAACGTGTACACGGTCAATCATAAGATTTCACGATGATTTTCATTAGGAGAGTCGATGTCTTTGGTACATAAGCTGAAAAAATGGACGGGTTTCCGCCGTTTTCTGATGATGTGTCTGCTGCTGGCGGTCACGCTCACCGAGGGAGCGGGGGAGGCGCAGGCCGCTTCCGTTTCGGATTTCACCGACGTCCGTTCCGGCGCGTGGTACTATGAGGCGGTGAAATTCGTCACGGACCGGGGCCTGTTCAACGGAACCTCCGCCACCACCTTCCAGCCCAACGGGACCATGACCCGGGGGATGTTTGTCACGGTCCTCGGCCGGTATGCCGGCATTGACCCGTCGGGATGGTGCGCTGGGACGGTCACGGGCTCCGGCGTGAACGTCCGCTCCGGTCCGGGCACCTCCTACGGGACGCTGGGTACGCTTTCGAAGAACGCCTATGTCACCCTGACGGGGGAGAGCGGGAACTGGTACAGGATCCAGTTCGGCAGCGGGAACGGCTATGTGTCCAAGGACTATCTCACCCCCAAATACCATCGCTTTTCCGATGTGGACTACGGCGCGTATTACGCGGGGTATGTCATCTGGGGCTATGAGACGGGCATCGTGAACGGCGTGACCGACACGCGGTTCCAGCCAGGCAGCGACGTGACCCGCGAGCAGATCTGCAAGCTCCTGGCGGGCTACGCGGCCTGCGAGCGGATCGAGCTGACGGACAGCGGCGAATCCGTCGCCTTTACGGACGCCGGGAGCATCAGCTCCTGGGCGAAGACCGGCGTGGACACCATGCAGCGGGCGGGGATCGTCATGGGCGAGGTGGACGGCGCCGGCTATCGATTCCGCCCCAAAAGCAGCGCCACCCGGGCGGAGGCGGCAATCATCTTTCAGCGGTTCGCCACGACCGGTCGGCCATCCTGGAACTACGGCCAGGGGCAGACGGGCGCGGAGGACCCTGGTCCGGCTCCGGATCCGCAGCCTCAGCCCTCGCTTCCCACGGCGAGCACCGATCAGGACATCACCCCTGCGTCCTTCGCGGACGGGACCGTGGCGGTCCGGGCCGACGTGGTGCGGGTCGGCATCCTGGTGAACACGAAATACTACACGAACGCCGTCTCCGAGGTCCGGCTCGAAAACCTCAGCGGCGGGACCTTCCAGTACGGGACCTACGGTTCCGACCGCCGCTTCCAGTACGCGGGGGATCTGAACGCCGGGACCCTCTCGATCACCACGGACGGCAGTACCTTCACCGTCCGGGACGGGGGAGGGAG
>CAJOIG010000176.1 GCA_905234575.1 uncultured Oscillospiraceae bacterium | reverse complement strand
AAGGGCTGCGGTGAGCTGTGCATGATCCCCACCGCCCCCGCCTGCGCCCACGCCTATTACCGCTACGACGGAAAATTCCGCCAGAGCCTGCCGCTGGAGGACACGCCGTACCGGAAATAACGAAAGCACACAAGCCAAAGAGGGGCTGCCTCAGCGAGGCAGCCCTTCGCGGAGGGAGACCCACGGGATCGGAAGGACCCGAAAGAGAGGAGCCGTTATGCCGGACCAGCCGAATCGGACAGGAAAGAAAATGACCTTCCGGCGCTTTCTGAGCGCGGACTATGCCCGCGACTACGTCTACGCGGACGAGCCGTATGAGGAGCAGATCGCCCGGGCCGCCGGGTATATCCGCGATGCGGACTATGTGCTCCTGGGTGTCGGCGCGGGCATGAGCGCCGCGGCCGGGGCGGAATACGGCGGAGCGTTCTTCCGGGAGCATTTTGCGGAATTCATCGCCCGCTACGGCGACAACGGCTATATGCGGGATATGTACTCCGCGGGGTTCTATCCCTTCCCGGACGAGGAGAGCCGCTGGGGGCTCTGGTGCCGGCTGGCGCTGCTGGCCGGGGCGGACCTGGACGTGACGCCGCTGCACAGGACCCTGCTGGACGCGCTGGACGGGAAAAAGCGGTTCATCCTCAGCACCAACGCGGACGGGCAGTTCGAAAAGGCGGGCTTTCCGCCGGAGAAGATCTTTGCCACGCAGGGCAGCTACGACCGGATCCAGTGCAGGCGCGGCTGCCATCCGAAGACCTATCACGCCGTGGAGCTGTTCCGGCGGATGGACGCGGCGCAGCGGGATACCCGCATCCCGGCGGAGCTCGTTCCGAAATGCCCCGTCTGCGGCGGGCCCATGGCGATGAACCTGCGCTCGGACGAACATTTCGTGGAGGATGAGGATTGGCACGCGGCGGAGGCGCGGTTCGGGGACTTTCTCACGGAATGCGCCGACAAAAGGACCGTGCTGCTGGAGCTCGGCGTGGGCTTCAATACCCCGACGATCATCCGCTTGCCCTTTGAAAAGCTCCTGCGGGAGCGCGAAAACCTGCGTCTGGTGCGGCTGGGCCGCTCCAAGGCCGTGATCCCGGCGAGCCTGGCGGACCGGGCGGTCGCTGTGGGCGCGGACATGGCCCGGAGCATCGGGGATATCGCAGAGCGGCTGACCGCGGGGACGCGGACGATCCGATGATTGACCGCTGGGCGGACGCCTTCGGCTTCGACGGGCAGTATATCCTCGCCATCCGCGGCGAGGCCGGCCTGGACTCCACGCATCTGACGATCCGATTCTGACAGGAAAGGAAGGACGGGACCATGACCCAAAACGAACGGCTGACGATCCTGGTGGATCGCTTCAAGCAGGATTCCGAACGGTATCGGGACCTCCCGGTGGGGGACGATCCGGCGGAGAAGCGAACGGCCCTCCGCTCGCTCATGAACATCCGCCCGCCCCGGGCCATGGACGCCGACACGCTGCGCCTCCAGGACGAATACCTGGCGGAGCGCTCGGCGGAACAGGGCGTGGTGACGGTGGAGGCGATTCCCGCGAGAGACCGGCTTTCCGTGTGGCAGGGCGACATCACGCGCCTTGCGGCGGACGCCATCGTGAACGCCGCCAATTCCTCCATGCTGGGCTGCTTTCAGCCGATGCACAACTGCATCGACAACTGCATCCACACCTTCGCGGGCGTCCAGCTCCGCCTGGAATGCGCCCGGCAGATGAAGGAGCTGCGGGCGGAGAACGGCCCGGATTACCAGCAGCCCGTCGCCGTCCCGATGCTGACGCCGGGCTACAACCTCCCGGCGCGGCACGTGGTCCATATCGTCGGCCCCATCGTGGAGGACGCGGTCACGGCGGCGGATCGCCGGGCGCTTGCCGCCTGCTATGAGAACACGCTGGCGCTCTGCCTTGCCAACGGCCTGCGAACGGTCGCCTTCTGCTGCATCTCCACAGGCGTCTTCCGCTTTCCCAAGGAGGAGGCCGCGCCCATCGCCGTGGATACGGTGCGCGCGTGGCTGGACGCAAACCCCGGCGCGATGGACCGCGTGATCTTCGCCGTCCACAACGACCGGGACCGGGCGCTGTACGAGGCGCTGCTCCGCGGCTGACCCGCGCTGCAAAGGAAGGAGACGGAACCAATGAAAAGGACCCTGTTTTTTCTGCTGAGCCTCGTGCTCGCGCTGAGCCTCGGCCCCGCGGCGTATGCCGGCGGGGAAACGCCGGAGAGCGCGGAGCTTCCGCCCTTTGAAACGGTCACGTTTGACGGGGAGGAATACGTCCGGCTCCGCGATGTGCGAGCATGGGCAGACGCCTCTGCCGGTGAAGCCGTCGTCCTCAGGGGCGCGGGCATCCTCGACGCTTCCCATAACGGCGAGGTGATGGATGTTCTGGTGCGGGACGGGTACATCGTCGCTGTGGGGGAAAACCTCATCGGCGACCGGGTCATCGATCTGACCGGCTATACGCTGCTGCCCGGTCTCATCGACAGCCATGTCCATGTGGCGGGGTCGTCGGGCTACGGCATCGAGAACCTCACCACCTGGGCCCGGCACGGCATCACCTCCGTCCGGGAGGAGGGCATGCTCTCCACCTCCGGGGAGATGGAGTTCATCGATCTCATCGAGGAGGCGAACGCCGACCCGCAGAGCGCGTACCTCGTCTCCTGCGGCAAGTACTTCGACGTGCCCGGCGGCTACGGCATGGGCCCCACGGGGAACATGGGCGTCGTCATTGAGAGCGGCGGGGACATCATCGCCGAGATCGACCTCAAAGCAGAGCTGGGCTATCCCCAGATCAAGCTCGGCATCAACTCCGACACGAACCGCATGAGCCCGGAGCAGTTCGTCACCGCCATCGACTATGCCCACGAGAACGGCATGCCCGTGGCGGCGCACATAAACTATGCCCGGTATCTGGAGGAGCTCGTCGGCTATGGGCTGGACGAGGCGGCCCACACGCCCTCGGACGAGATGAGCGGCGATCTCATCGACGGCATGGTGGCAAACGACGTGCGCATGAACACCTCCGGCGCGGAGAACTACGAAGAGCAGAAGGTCGCCAATCTCAAGGCGTTCTATGAGGCGGGCGGTTTCATCACCGTGGGCACGGATCTCATGCGGAACTACGATTCCTGCATGACGGCGCTGTCCTCCGAGATGGCGGTGCTTGCGAAGGCGGGCCTGTCCGTGCAGGAGGTCATCGCCTGCGCGACGCACAACAACGCCCTGGCCCTGGGCATCGAGGATACCGGCGATATCCTGCCCGGGTATCAGGCGGACATTGTGGCGGTGAAGGGCGAGGTGGACGAGAGCTTTGCCGCCCTGAGCGAGATCAGCTTTGTCATGAACGACGGTGTGCTCATCGTCGGATAATAAAGAAAGGGGAACGAACATGAAAAAACTTCTCAGCCTTCTGCTGTGCCTGTGCATGGCGCTGACGCTCTGCGGCGCGGCATTCGCCTCGTCGGAGGAGCCGGCGTCGGGAACGCCGATCGAGATCCCGGCGGGGACGGAGGAGCTCGTTGTGACAGAGCCCGTGATCCTGTCGGAGACCGCGGCGCTCTCCCGCCTCGTGATCGAAGAGGGCGGCGCGATCGCCGCGCCCGCGGGCCATGCGGTTACCCTCACCGTGGACGGCATCGAGACCGGGCAGGCCCTGGTGACCACCACCGGCACCGAGACATATCTCCTGCCGGGCATATACGAGGGCGATATCGTCCTCACCGTGACCGAGGCGAACAACGTGAGCTATCAGAGCCTGGTGTTTCCCATCCGCCAGGCGGTGTATCTGGATGAAAACGGCGTGAACCCGGCGCTGTCCGTGCCGGCCGCCGTGCTGGGCGACGCGGTTTCCATGCGCGATTACCGCATCTTCTCCACCGGCGAGAGCTTCAACGGCATCTTCGCCGAGGGCGGTGACCACACCATCGAAAACGTGACCATCCATTTGGTGGGCAACGGGCGCAGCGACATGGTCGGCCAGGGCGCGGCCGTTGTGGCGAAGGGCGAGGGGACCCGCCTCGTTCTGGACGGCTGCACGATCATCAACAAGGGCGTGGTCCGCACGACGGCGATCTCCGCCGACGGCGCGAACCTCGTGGTGAAAAACTCCACCCTCGTGGCGACGGACGGCGTTCTGCCGGAGGACTATGTCCCCAGCGCGGACGTGGCGCAGATGCGCGGCGGCTTCCCCGTGGGCGGCTCCACCGGCAACTGCCGGGGCACGAACCTCGTCGGAACCGGCACCCGCGCGGCCTACATCAACTCCTGGGTCTCCGCGGAGGGCTGGGGCGTGCTGTCCACGGACAACTGCACGAGCCCCTTCCTCACGGCCATCAACAGCTTCATTGCCGTCACCGGCGATGAGATCGGCGGCTACGGCGCCTACGCCATCGGCAACCCCACGGAGCGCTTCCTGGGCTGCACCATGGACGTGGACTTCGACATC
>CAJOIG010000175.1 GCA_905234575.1 uncultured Oscillospiraceae bacterium | reverse complement strand
CCATTACGATGCAGTATGGCTTCAGCCATGGCGACAAGGTCCTCTCGGCGCTGGGCGCGGCTCTGAGCCGCCTGTATGGAAACGACGCGCTGGTGGGACGGATCCGGGGTTACGACTTCGTTCTCCTCCGTCAGTACAGCGAGCCGCAGGAGATCCCGCAGCTTCTGAACCGCATCCATGAGGCTGCCTCCCAGCTCGGAGTGATCGACGGGATCCGCAGCGAGCTGTATCTTTCCGTCGGGGTCAGCACCTATTCGGAGTGCGAGGATGTCTATCGGCAGGAGCAGTTGGCAGACGCCCGCGTACAGAACGCGCACAACGAGCGGATCTCCTCGGAGTTCGATTTCTCCCACGCGGGAAAGCTGTTTCGCGTGTATGACAACCTCCCGCTTTCCTTCTCGGTATACGAACTGCGGACCGACCCGGAGACACAGCGGATCGACGCCTATTATCTCTATGTCAACGCCCGCTACGCCATCGAGCAGAAGAAAAAACCGAAGGACCTCATCGGCCGGAGCGTCCGGGAGGTTTTCCCGGACCTGGAGCCGGAGTGGTACGAAATGGCGCAGAAGGCGGCTTTCCTGAGCCAGGACGTGATCGAGGAGAACGTCTATTACGACTGCATGAAAACGCATTACCGCGTTACCGCGAGTCAGATCATCCGGCAGGGCTACTGCGCCTTCACCTATCAGCCGCTGGACGGTCCGTTTGCCACGAAAGGCGACGCGTGAGCCGCCGGCACCGCAACACATATTGGTAAATCGCTGCCGTCCTGATAGGTCGTCCCGATCGGGGAACACTGAAACTATCATCCAGGGCGCGGCGGCTTTCGTCGGACCGTTTCATTAGCGATCCTCGCCCCACACAGACAGAAAGGCGAACGGAATGAAACAGATAATCATGACCGCCCTGCGCGTCCTGCTGACCATCCTGGCGGTCCTTATCGCGGCGGCGGGCCTTGTGTATTTTACCGGCGTCGTGTATTTCCGGACACATTTCCCCTTCCATACGAGCTTTTTGGGATATGACGTCTCGCAGCGCGAGGTCGACGCGATCGACGAGTGCATGCAGATCGAGAGCGATGCGGTATCTCTTTCGATACATGAGCTCGACGGATCGACCGAGACCCTCGAGCTTGCCGCCGACGCCGGATACCGGCGGACGGTCGCTGAACCGGCGGAAGGCTGGATACCGGCATACCAGAGCTGGACCTGGCCGCTGAGCCTCCGCGAGGACACGTTCCTGACCGGGGATGTGTCCATTTCCTATGATCGGGACCGCCTTGCGGAAACCGTCGCTTCCCTCGAGGCTATGGACCCCGAAAAAACCGTTCTTCCGGAGAATGCGCGGCTTGAATGGCAGGGGGACCATTGTGTCATCGTGCCCGAGGTCGACGGCAACTCTCTTTATGTGACGAGAACGATCGATGCGATCGCAAGGGCCATCGAAAACGAATCGGATCTTGTGGATCTTGCGGCCGAGGACTGCTATCGCAAGGCCCGGATCCGCTCCGATAACGCCTACCTCCGGCAGGAGCTCGCCCGCTATGAGACCATCAATTTTCAGCGCATCGAAATCGACATGACCGGGGAAACCGTCGTGCTCACGCCGGACGACGTTCTCTCCTTTTACAACGAGGACGAAAACGGCGAGCTCTCCCTGCGGGATGAGGAGATCACCCGCTTCGTGGACGAGCTCAAGGACCGCTATGACACCTACGAGCGCCAGCGTCCCTTCGTGAACAGCTACGGCAATGAGATCATCGTCGGAACACGGGCGGACACCTACGGCTTCAAGATGGACCGGGACGCAACGGTTGCCCTCCTGACGGAAACGCTGCTGAATAAGGAGCGTCTGGCGCAGATCGAGCCGGTCTGGTTCAACCAGGCCTGGGCCCGGGCGGAAAACGGCAGCGACATCGGCGATACCTACATCGAGATCTCCATCGCGGACCAGTATCTGTGGTCCTACATCGACGGAGAGTTCCAGTTCGGCACGTCCGTCGTCACCGGCAATACCGGAAATCATGATACGCCGCGCGGTGTCTTCCGCATCCTTCTCATGCAGCGGGACGTGACCCTGGTCGGCGACGACTACGCCTCTCCGGTCAGCTTCTGGATGCCGATCACCTGGAGCGGCGTCGGCCTGCATGACGCCCCCTGGCGCGGCAGCTTCGGCGGAAGAATCTACACCTACAACGGCTCCCACGGCTGCATCAACATGCCATATTGGGCGGCCAGCAATCTCTATTGGTCTTATTATGCCGGTACGCCGGTCGTAATATGGTGACATCATGGTATTTTCCAGCATTCTGTTTCTTTATATCTACCTTCCCGTTGTATTAGCAGGATACTACCTTCTCCCCCGCCCTTGGCGCACACCGTGGCTGTTTGCCGTGAATCTGGTGTTTTACGGCTGGGGGGAACCGGTATATATCCTGCTTATGCTGTTTTCCATCTGCGTGAACTATGCCGCCGGACGGCTCATCGATCGCTGGCGCGCCGAGCCCCGCCGGGCAAAGGCAGTGCTGACGGTGAATACCGTTGTGAACCTGCTCCTGCTGTTTTTCTTCAAGTATTTCGACCTGGTGGCGGAGACCCTCAGCCGCATTCCCGGTATCGCGATTCCGGCCCTTGGACTGACGCTGCCCATCGGGATCTCATTCTATACCTTCCAGACGATGAGTTACCCCATCGACGTCTACCGAGGCGACGGGCGTGTGCAGAAGGATTTCATTAAATTCGGCACCTTTGTCGCGCTGTTCCCGCAGCTCATCGCCGGACCCATCGTGCGCTATAAAGACATCGCCGACCAGCTCGACGAGCGTCACGAGAGTCTGGACCAGTTCGTCTCCGGCGTGGAGCGCTTTACCGTGGGTCTCGCCAAGAAGGTCCTCATTGCGAACAACGTCGGGCTTCTTTGGGACGCCTACGCCAATACCCCCGCCGGTTCGCTGACCTTCCTCGGTGCCTGGCTTGCCGCCATCGCCTTCTCCCTGCAGATTTATTTCGATTTCTCCGGTTACTCCGATATGGCCATCGGCCTCGGCCGGATGCTTGGCTTTGAATTCCTCGAGAACTTCAATTATCCGTACATTTCCCGCACCGTCACCGAATTCTGGCGGCGGTGGCACATCAGCCTCGGCAACTGGTTCAAGGATTATCTGTACGTTCCCCTCGGCGGAAACCGCCGAGGTCTGCCCCGGCAGATCCTGAATATCCTCATCGTCTGGGCCTGCACCGGCATCTGGCACGGCGCGAGCTGGACCTTCCTCTTCTGGGGCCTGTATTACGCCTTCTTCCTGCTGCTTGAAAAGACGTTTCTGCTGCGGGTCCTGGACCGGGCGCCTCGTTTCATTGGACATATCTATACGCTGCTCGTAGCCATCTCCGGCTGGGTCATCTTCCAGCAGACCAGCGTGGAGCAGACGCTCGTGTTCTTCCGCGCCATGTACGGCCTCGGAGGCGCCGGCTTCCTGTGCGCGACGGATATTTACTACTTATCCGGCTTCGGGCTTCTGCTCCTTGTCGGCATGGCTGCCAGCCTTCCC
>CAJOIG010000174.1 GCA_905234575.1 uncultured Oscillospiraceae bacterium | reverse complement strand
CGCGAGGTTGTACATATAGTCGATGTTCTGCTGGGTGCAGGAGATCGCGCCCTGGGAGACCTTGTCCATGCCCATGACGAGGGTCAGGGACACGGGATCATCCAGCACGCCGGCGGGGTAGAGGTACTTGAACACGTCCTCGATGGCGGTGGGGTCAAAGACCTCGATCTCGGCCTTGATGCCCATCTCCTTGATGCGGCGGGCGGTGTTGATGAGCCACTTGCGGGTCCACATGTAGATGAACTCGAGGTCGCCCCAGGTGGTGGTCATGAGCGAGCAGTCGAGGGAGCACATCTCGGGCCACGCGGCGGGATCCTTGATGTCGAGGACGCCGAGGCCGTCGTCCGTCTGAGCGTTGTCGCGGGTGGCGGGGGCGGAGGAGTTCTGGATGATGATGGGGCATTTGGCGCGGATGCCGGTATTGATCTCCGCGAAGATGTCAGCGTCGTTGCAGCTCTTGCCCTCTTTGTTGCGGGCGTGGACGTGGACGATGGAGGCGCCGGCGTTGTAGCAGTCGTAGGCGCTCTGGATGATCTCGTGGGGCTGCTCGGGCAGGTTGGGGTTCTGGGCCTTGCCCTGGAAGTTGCCGGTCTGGGCGACGGTCAGAATGACCTTTCTCTTTTCGTAAGCCATGGTCGTGTCTCCTTTTTGATTAAGAATTATTTTCATCTTGCATATATCATTCGATGGTTTTATTATAAAACAGGAAATCTCCGACGGCGAAAAGGTTTTTTAATACTATGATAGCGATTTTTAATTGCAAGGAGGTCGCTCCATGGATATGCAGCAGCTCAAGCTGTTCCTCTCCATCTCCCGGACGCTGAGCTTCACCCGCACGGCAGAGGAGTTCTTTATGACCCAGCCCACGGTGTCGAACCGCATCCGGGCCCTGGAGGAGGAGCTGGGCGCGGCGCTCATACAGAGAAGTCCCCACCACGTGAGCCTCACGGCGGCGGGAACGGCGTTTTCGGAGTACGCGGCGTCCATTCTGGAGCTGGAGGCCGCCGCGACGATGCGGCTTCGGAACCTCGGTGCGGACCGCCCGGGCTATGTCCGCGTGGCGATGCTTTCCTCCGCCGCGCCGCATTTTTCCCGGGCGCTGAAGGAGTTTTCCCGCCGGTATCCCAAGGTGCAGGTGGATGTGGAGATGCTGGAGGGCTCGGAGATGCTGCGGGCGATCTCCCGGACGGATTTCGACCTGTATTTTGCGAACGAGCCCATGCTTCCCCGGCAGACCGGCAAGCTGACCTACGCCGTGACCGGGGTGAGTCAGCTCCATCTGTTCGTCAACAAGGCCGACCTGCCCTCTATCGACATGGAGGACTGGTCGACCATCGGAAGGCATCCTTTCGTGTCCATGCAGGCGTCGGATTTCACCCTGTCGAGTCAGATCGAACGGGTTTGCCAGAACCGGGGCGTGAAGCCGGAAATCATGAACTATTATAATCGCGCGGATATGCTCCTGCTGGGGGTGGATTCCGGCGCGGGCGTCGCCATCCTGCCGCCGGAGGTGGCAGCCCTCAAATGCCCGGAGAACGTGACGGCGCTGCCGATCCCCGGGGACGACGCCGCGCTGCGCTCGGTGGTGGCCTGGAAAACGGAGTCCGATAACGCCGAGGCGGACCGTTTTCGGGACATCGCTCTGGCGCAGAGCCGGGTTGTACGGACACAATAATATAATAACCGGAGAAGGACCACGCGGATCCTTCTCCGGCGAGCTTGGCAAAGAAGTCTCTTTGCCAAGCTCGATGATTCAATTCGAGGCGGGCTTTTTGCCCCCTCGAGCTCCCCCGCTGCCTGCGTTACGCACCGGGAGCGTCGTTTTTTGACCGTCTGACCGGAGAAGGATCCGCGGATCCTTCTCCGGCTTCGTTATCGGCGTTTGGCATCGGGATCATAGGCCGCCAGCTCCAAAAATCGCTGTACGTCCTCGTCCGTGCGTTCCCGCTTCCAGAACAGCATGTAATCCGTCGTGATGGGGTCGCCCCGCAGGCGGATGGACCAGAAGCGGGCGAAATCGAACAGCTCAAGCTCCCGCGGCACCAGCAGCATCAGATCGTCCGTGTCCTGATCTCTTGTGCCGTCCCGGGTAATGCCCAGCATGGGGATGATATGCGGAAGCTGCGCGATGGTGAATTCGCCCAGCCGCTGCAGCTCCGCCTCGTCCGTCACCGGATAGGAGCGGAAGGCGAGGCTGCCCGGAAACAGGGGGATGTAATCGCCATAGTGCCCGTATTTCGCGAGAAGCTCCGGGACGGCGATGCTCCGGCGGCCATACAGGGGGTGACGCTTTCCCGCAAGAAGCCGGAACGGGCTGCGGTACAGAAGCCGCGTTTCCAGATCGGCGTCGATACGGCGGAGCAGCTCGCGGGACTCCACGCCGATGTCGGCCACGCCCTCCAGCACGGAGCTCACCATTTGTCCCTCCGCCGGGAAGATGAACTTGATCTGCTTCTTCAGCCAGTCGGAGGGAAAGGCCTCGATCCGATCGGCCAGGAGCCGATACATGCTGTCGCTCGTATAGCACGAGACGCGGAAGGTGGGCGTCTCGTCCGGCGGGAGCTTCCCGATGGCGATGAGGTTTTCCCGGTACTGGTTCATCTCACCGATGATGGACAGCACCCGCAGGAAAAAGAGCTTTCCCTCGTCCGTCACGGATACCCGGTGCGTGTCCCGCCGCAGGAGCGTGACGCCGAGCTCCGCCTCCAGCGCCGCGATCTGCCGCGTGATGGTGGAGGGACTCGTATAGTTGACCTTGGCCGCCTTGTTGAAGGAGAGCAGCGAGGCCACGGAGAGATAGTATTCCATCTGCTGGATCGTCATACAGCATCACCGATTCCATGATAGCCCGGTATTGCACATTTTGCAATACCGATTTGCGTTCTCTGCGGTAAAATGCAACTATAAGAACCAGACAAACAATTCACAAATACAGATATGGAGGATACGTCATGAAAAAGACCCTTGCCCTGATCCTCAGCATCGTAATGGTGCTGGCGCTGTTTGCCGGCTGCGGCGGCAGCGGTGGCAATTACCAGACCTTCCTGTTCGACGATTTCGCGCTGCCCGTGGCGGAGTACCGGCGGTCGCTGCTGCGTCTGGAGGCGCTTGCAGAGGGGAAGTACGGGAGAGTTCTCCTGTCCCACGGGGACGGGGAGGGCGTACCGGATATGATCGCCCGTGTTATCGGCGTGTGCGACGACATCCTGGCGGGCCGTTCCGATGAGCAGCCCTTCGAGTTTCTGGGGGAAACCGCGCTCCTTGCCAAGGCAGCGGACGAAAAAGGCCGCCGGCTCGACGGCGGCGCGGGGAACATCGTGTATCGAATGCCCGTGGATTAAAAACCTCGTAAGAATCAAGGACTCTTCCGACCTGAACCCATCGGAAGAGTCGTTCTTTTTTTACAGCGCCGCCATGACCGCGGCCTTGACCTCGCCCATGTCTACCGTGGGCTCGAAGCGCGCCGCGACCTTGCCGTCCCGGTCGACCAGGAATTTGGTGAAGTTCCATTCTTCTTGTTGTTCATGTCGGCGAACTTGTTCAGCGCGGCGTTTTTCAGGCCCGGCCCAAAGCCGGCGAAGGGTTTCTCCGTCGCGAGGAAGGCAAACAGAGGGTCCGCGTTCTCACCGTTCACGTCGATCTTTGCAAACTGGGGGAACTCCGTGCCGAATTTCATCGTGCAGAATTCGTGGATCTCCTCCTCGCTGCCGGGTGCTTGGTTGGCAAACTGGTTGCAGGGGAAATCCAGGATCTCAAAGCCCCGGTCCCGCAGCTCCCTGTACATGGCCTCCAGCGGATCGTAATGGGGGGTGAAGCCGCAGCCGGTGGCGGTGTTCACGATCAGAAGGACCTTTCCCTGGTAGTCCGACAGGCGGACCTCGCTGCCCTGCCGGTCCTTTACGGTGAAATCATAAACGGTTTTCACGGTTCGATTCTCCTTTGCGTCGAATGGATTCTATTAACTGCCGGGATTAGATTTATTTAACCAGAAAGAATAGAATCCGTCAAGCATTCGGTAAAAAATGGATTTAAAAATTGGGGTCCAGCGGGCTCAGCGATGCTCGTCCGCGTGCCTCCGAATGGCGTCAAAGGTCTCGGCGCTGAGGTCATGCTCGATCTTGCAGGCGTCCTCCGACGCCGTCTTCGGGCTAACTCCAAGACCGATGAAAAGCTCCGTCAGCAGCTTGTGGCGCTCGTAGATCCGCACGGCGATCTCCCGTCCGGGAGGGAGGAGCAGGATCATTCCCGCGGCGTCCGTCGTGATATATCCGCTCTCCCGCAGGCGTTTCGTGGCGTAGCTGACGCTGGGCTTCGTGACCCCGAGCTTTTCCGCGATGTCAACGGAACGGATGTAGCCATGCTCCTCCTGCAGCATGAGCATGGCCTCCAGATAATCTTCCGCCGATTTATGAATATTCATATGCATCACCTGTCGTAAGAGTATCACGCCGGCCGGCAAAAAGCAAGAAAAAGACACATACTGGAAGTTAACTATTGACAACCGTAGTTAGATATGTTAAACTACGTACCGGTTAGAAAATTCTAACTGTATTTTCGGCTTGCATGTTAGACATGCCTAACGCGGATGCGGATTTGGAAGGAGGGAGTTCGATGATGCCTCTGATTCTGGCTGACACAGGCGAAGAGAACATCATCCGTCGGATCGGCGGCAGTCCCGAGATGAAAAAGCACCTGGAGGATCTGGGCTTCGTCGCGGGAGGCGTCGTCACGGTGATGAACACCATCGGCGGGAATCTGATCGTGAAGGTCAAGGAATCCCGGGTGGCGATCAGCAAAGAGATGGCTTCCAAGATTATGATTTGATAAAACAAGTTCGATATAAGGAGATGTGAGCATGAAAACACTCAGAGACGCAAAGGTCGGCGAGAC
>CAJOIG010000173.1 GCA_905234575.1 uncultured Oscillospiraceae bacterium | reverse complement strand
GGCAAAGACGAGAGCGCCATGTTCCGGTGCCTCACGGAGAAGGAACAGTCCGCACTGAAGGAGCTCCTATCCAAGCTGCAGACCACCTGGAAAGAGGACCACCTGAAACATCACGGACATCATGGCGAGCACGGCCACGGTCATGAGCACAAGAGCGACAGGGAGTGACACAGTAAAAACACGCCGGGCGAGTTAGTCCGGCGTGTTTTGCTGTGGTCAGGCATGATCTGGTTTGACCGAAACGATGAAACCGGCGAGAGCGGCCCAAAATCGGGCTGCTCCCGTCGGCGTTTTGGTTGTTGTCATACCGGGGCTGAAAAAGTAGTAAATCAGTAGTAAAAGTTCTTCCGGATCGTGGCTTTTCGTGGATAATCAGGGCAAATCGAGGCTCGCCAGTACCCTGCCGTGGCAGACAAACAGTATACGGGTTATACTCATGCACCTCCAATAATGCGGTACTATGCCTCGATCGGCCTCGTTTTGCCGCTGTGTGAATCTGCTTTTTCCGGTTTTGTCGTAAGAGTCTGCTGTGATGCCGGCTTACCTGGCCTCCGATCTTCGCGCAGCCTCAACGATTATCTGTACCGCCATATCATAGCCTAGGAATCCGGTGTCCAGGCTGAGCGCATAGTTGCGGCTGTCGCCCCATTTCTTCCCGGTGAACTGCTCGTAGTATGCCCGGCGGGCTGCTTCCGACTTCTGCATTTTCTTTTGGATCACCGAGGGATCCTTGCTCCCGATCAGTTCGCCGACACGTGCCGCACGGTGAATCGCGCTTGCATGCAGAAAGACATTCAGGCTGGGAATACCGGCGCTTTCCAGAATATCGTCGGCGCAGCGTCCGAGTATAACGCAGGGCTCCTTCAAAGCCATTTCAATGATAAAGCGCTGCTCGATGCTGTGGATGGAGTAGTGCTGATCGACATAGGACGCCGGTGAGATCATCCGCAGTAACAGGCTGGTACGGCTTATCTCTTCATCCACCTGCGACACTTCCTCCGCGTCCATGCCGCTCTCCTTCACAGCTGCCCGGATGATATCCCGGTCGTAAAACTCAATGCCGAGTTCCTTGGCAACTCGCTGTCCGACGGTATGCCCGCCGGCGCCGACGTCCCGGTTGATCGTGATTATCATTGCTGAAACCTCCTTCTGTTCAATCCATATAAACTATACCGCAAAACGTGGGATCGAAAAGGGCAGGGTGCATGGTCCTTTTTTGATCCGTCATGCTTTGTGAAGCCGGAGCTGCCGCCCTGCTGCTCTGATTATACCATCCCGGCCGGGCTATTTCCACCGGAAATGCAAAAGACGCCCCGCCGCAACGAAGCGTCGGTGTCGGAATGACTTTTCAGTGATTATCTCGTTCCCCGGGTTCTCTTTTCATACCGCAGAAATCGGATGTATTGTCCCATCGCAGTTCATATCTAAGGGGGCGGAGAACACGTGGCCGCTGCTACCGGCGCAGGCCCTTCCACTTCATGAGAGACAGATACCGTTCGCGGGCGGCGTTCAGCCGATCCCGCCCCACCGGAAGATCGTCGCCCGTATCCAGCAGCACGCTGCGGGAGGTGATCCGTCTGATATACCGGTAATTCACGAGAAAGCCCTTGTGGATGCGGATGAAGCCGCTGTCCGTCAGCTCGTCGTCCAGCGCCTGCATGGAGCCGCGCAGGGGGATGGGGTCCTTTTGCCGCGCGGTGAAGGCCTTCTGGGTCTTGCCCGCGGCCTCGATGTAGTAGATCTCCTCCGGCGCGAAGCTGTATACCTGGCCGTCGAGCCCGGACACGAGGAAGGAGCCGCCCCGGCGGAGCAGGCTTTTCACGTACTCCTCGATGACGCCGGGCAGCTCGTCGTCCATGCGGCTTTTCCGGACGAAGGACCAGGGGTGGACCCGAAAGATCTCGTAGACCTTGTCGTCCATGTTGGAGAGGTAGATGATGTCGGCGCCGCAGCCGCGGGACCGCAGCTCCTCGCCCAGCCGGATGCCGTCCATGCCGGGCATGTCGATGTCGAGAAACAGCAGTTCGAAGGTCTGCGTCTCCGTCCGGGCGAGGAGCTCGTCGGCGGAGGAGGTCTGCTCGCAGCGCAGGCGGATGTCCTGCCGCGCGAACAGACGCCGCACGGCCTCGACGGTCCGCGCGCGGAAAAGCTCGTCGTCGTCGCAGAAGACGGCGTTCAGATCACGAAAGCCCGCCATATCACGCCTCCGTCATATACAGCATGGCGTCCGCCGTGAACCAGCCGTCCTCCACGTGGAAGCTGACGAAGCCGTCGTACTTCTCCGCGATCTGCCGGATGATGGGGATGCCGAAGCCGTGGGAGGGGTTCTCCTTGGTGGAGCGCAGCGCGGGGTTTTCCTTCAGCACGTCCTCGGAGACCGGGTTCGTGACCGTGATGAACAGACAGCCCTTGTCCGTGTGCAGCGTCGCCCGGACAAGATCCTTTCCCGCCCGCAGGCAGGCTTCCACGCCGTTATCCAGCATGTTCGACAGGATGGAGCAGAGATCGTCGTCCGCGATGCTGAGGGTCTCCGGCACGGCGGCGATCACGTCCAGAGTGACCCCCGCGGCCCGGGCGGCCTCCGACTGGTGGGAGATGATCGAACTCACCACGGGATTCGGGCAGCGGAACTCCGCGAGCTGCGGCGTGATCTTGCCGGAATAGTCCGCGAAGTACTGCCGCAGCCGGTCGTACTGCCCGTCTCGCAGAAGGCCGTCCATCAGGGCGATGTGGTTTTTTAGCTCATGGCGCAGCCCGCGGTATTCCTGGGCCACGGCCTCGGAGCGGCGATAGAATTCGAGGTCCTGGGTCAGCTTCGCCTGCATGGCCTGCAGGTTCGCGGAGGCACGGTGCTCCTTCACCAGCACGTAGTACATGAGCAGGTACATCACGAAGAAGGCGGACAGGATGATCGCCACGGTCAGCCAGCCCGCCCGGTCCACATAGAGCGTCCGCCCGCCTACGATGCGGATGGCGTACAGGCATGCGGCGGAGAGAACCGCCACGACGAGCATGGAAAGCCAGTACACCGCGGGGATGCGCTCCTCGGGATCGGAGGGGCGGAAGATGTACGTCACCGCCAGCGCCGCCAGCAGGATGAGAAGCTGCAGGAGGTTCGACAGGTACAGCGGCATGGCCGGCATCAGGATCTGCGTGCTGATGGACTGGGCGAAATTGACGTCCGCCAGGATGGCGGCGGTCAGCACCACCCGCTCCTGGACCGGCAGCGGGCAGAAAAACGCGGCAAACAGGATCACCGCAGCCATGAGCAGGACGTGGCTCACCGTGCCGATCTGCGAGAATGCGCCGACGACGGGGGAGCAGAGAAGGTACAGCGCCGCCGCGATGCCCAGCGTTCCGAGGATCCGCAGAAGCGTCCGGCCCGGGCGGGCCCGGCCTCCGGCGCTGAGGCCCAGCGTCAGCAGCGCCAGCAGCAGCGGGATCAGATAGCATTGATAAAAGAATCCGGAAAACCGGCTCAGAGCGGAGCCGGCGCTGAAGATCAGCGGCTCGGCGGGAGTGATGACCATAGGAGCCCTCCTCTCCGGGATCAGCGGTCCGATGGCTCCAGTATATCGGAAACGCCGGGCGGTGTAAAGCGGGAGTGCTTTCCAAACTGCGTTGTTTGCGCCGGAATTGCGTTGTTTGTTCCGAAGCGCTTGCGGGACCGACGGCGGCGGTGTATCGTGAAGGCGGAAGAAATGCAATAGGAGGAATCGACTGTTATGAAAAAAGCGCTGACCCTTCTTCTCGTCCTCGCCATGGCGCTGTCGCTCGGCTCCGCCGCCCTGGCCAGCGGCGAGCCCTCCGGCTCCGGCGAGAGCGCCTCCGCGGAGATCGTCTCCGACAAGGCGTTCATCGAGGAGTCCCTGGACCTCGCGAACAACACCGAGTACACCTGGACCTATGCCTCCGGCGCGGACGCCTGGACCATGTCCGCCGTCACCGCCGTGGTCTATCCCGAGCTGCCGAACCAGCAGGGCGTGTCCGTCTGCGTGCCCGGCGCGTATGTCACCGGCATCGACACCGACCGCGACGGGACCCCGGACGTGACGGCGGCGAGCTACGCGGAGCCGGTGAACGGAGTCCTCGTCATCGACTACGCCGCCCGGATCACCAGCACGAACGGACAGGTCTATACCGCCGCCACCGCGCCCGTCATCCTGAACACCGGCGCGGCGGGCTACGGCTCCCAGTCGAACCGCGCGGCCGGCACGGGCTACGCCAAGGAGGGGTACGTCAATGTCTCCTGCGGCAACCGCGGCAAGCAGGACGCCGTAAAGGACGACGACGGGAACGTCCTCTATTACACCGGCGACGCGCCCTGCTGCCTGGTGGACCAGAAAAACGCCGCCCGGTTCGTGAAGTACAACATCCTGCTCGGCAATCTCCCCGGCTGCGCGGACTACCTCGTCTCCACGGGAGGCTCCGGCGGCGCGGCGCACGCGGCCATGTTTGCCGCCACGTCCAACAACCCGGACTTCTACGACTATGAGATCGAGGCGGGCGCGGTCGGCGTATACGCCACCGCGGATGGCGGGTATTCCACGACTGTCACCATCGACGGCGCCGACTATGAGATATCCGACGGCGCCTGGGGCTGCGTCGCCTACAGCGCGATCACGAGCCTCTTTGAGGCGGACATGGCCATGGCCTTTGAGTACACCCTGAACGCCGACTACGGCTTCAGCACCGATTTCCAGAAAACGCTTGCCTCGTATCTCGCCGAGGACTATATGGAGTACATTAACGCCATGGGCCTCACCGCTGACGAGGCGGCCGTGGGCTTCGACCTCAACGGCGACGGGGACACGAAGGACACCGTGACCATCTCCATCGAGTGCGACCCGGCGCTCTATCCGGAGACGAACGGCTATCACGGGACCTATCTCGACCTGTACCTCGCGGAATTCACGGAGAACGTACAGTGGTATCTCGACAATCTGGGCTATGCCTCCGGCTACACCTGGTTCCGCGCGGACGGCACGCCGCTGACGGACGCCGAGGTCGCCGCCATGACGGCTTCCGATAAGGCGGAAGCCTTTCTGGAGGGGCGCTATGCGGGCGGCTCCTCCGCGAGCGGCGAGCCCGGCGGACCCTCCGGCGCTCCGGGCGGAGCCTCCGGCGGTCCCAGCGGCAATACCGTCACGGTCAACGGCGTGACCGAGATGACCGTCGGCACGCCGGTCGGGGGAACGACCCAGGCGGTCGGCGCGGGGACGAACTCCCGCAATTACGCCTCCTTCGAGGAGATGCTCGCCGCCTACGAGGCCGATGTCGCCGAGGTGTATGCCGGCGATCAATACGGCAAGAACATCGTCGAGCTCTATGATCCCATGAACTACATCGGCGCGGAAGGCACGAACGCGCCGGTCTGGACCCGCATCGTCATGGGCGGCAGGGAGGGCGACATGGCCCTGCCGAACTCCCTCAATCTCCAGCTCAAATGGCTCATGAGCGGCACCGACGCCGTGATCGAGTGGCAGTATAACGGCGGGCACGTCCCGTCGGAGATCCTGGGGAACTCCTTTGCGCTGTGGGTCGACGAGATGTACGCGAAGCACGTTGCCGGAGCGCAGCCCGTCTCGAAGGCGCCCGCCGCGCCGCAGACCGAGAACGGGACTGCGGAGGAACCCACCGGAACGGACGTCACGGACTGGATCTCCTATCAGGACGGGCAAGTCTCCATCGCGCTGAAAGACGCGGCGGCCTATCGGACGAACGGCGCCATGAAGGCGACCCCCGGCTTCGACGTCATCGACTACGGGCAGGAGGACTATGTCTTCGGAAGCGCTGAGAAGGACGCCCGCCACTGGAGCATTTATGTCCTGCAGGCCATGCGGGAGCATGCCGACGTGCTGGCAGAGCTCTTCTGATTCACACTGAAACAATGGGGACGGCCCGTTTTGGGCCGTCCCTCGATTCCGTTATACGGACGGGAGCCGGGCGGCTCCCGTCTTTGCTGTGCGGGTGGTCTGACTGCTCCGGATCAGATCCAGAACTGTTTCCGGGCCTCGCGGCGCAGCTCCTCCCGACAATCGGGGTGGGCGATGGCGATCAGGTTCTGCATCCGCTCCCGGACGCTGCGGCCCTTCAAATAGGCGACGCCGTACTCCGTGACGATGATGTCCGCCGCGTTGCGGGGCACGGAGACGACCGCGCCCGGCGTCCGCTGGGCCGTGATCTTGGAGATCGTGCTGCCCTTGGCGGTGGAGGCGATGGCCATGATCCCGCGGCCGCCCCTGGAGTGCATGGCGCCGAAGGCGAAGTCGAAGGCGCCGCCCGTGCCGGAGTACTGCCGGGGGCCGATGGACTCGGAGCAGATCTGCCCGGTGAGGTCGATCTCCACGGCGGTGTTCACGGACACCATGTTGTCGATCCCGGCGATGACCCAGGGATCGTTCGTGTAGGTGATGTCCGCGAACCGGACGCCCGGGTCGGTCGAGAGCGTCCTGTACAGCTTCGCGTCGCCCATCACGAAGGAGCCGACGTGCTGCCCGCGGTCCACGTTCTTCCGGG
>CAJOIG010000172.1 GCA_905234575.1 uncultured Oscillospiraceae bacterium | reverse complement strand
GAGTTTGCCGACGCGTTCGAGAAGGAATACGTCTCCCAGGGCAACCAGACGAACCGCTCCATCGAGGAGACCCTGGACCTGGGCTGGAAGCTGCTTTCCATCCTGCCGCGTGCGGAGCTCAAACGTCTGAAGCTCTCGGAGATCGAGAAATACATGCCCAAAACCGCTGAATAAGCGGGAGGTGATCCTATGCCGAAAAAGACCGTAACGCCGACGAGGATGGTCCTCAATCAGATGAAGGGCCGTCTGCGGACCGCGGCGCGCGGACATAAGCTCCTCAAGGACAAGCGCGACGAGGAGATGCGCCAGTTCATGGAGATCGTCCGGCGCAACAAGGTCCTGCGGGACAAGGTCGAGCAGGGGCTGACGGACGCCTTCGCCGCCATGACCATGGCGAGCGCCGTCATGAGCCCGGAGGCCCTGGAGCAGAGCCTGCTGTACCAGAACCGCACCGTGGAGCTCGGCGTCTCCTACAGGAACATCATGAGCGTGAACGTCCCGGTGTACGATTTCCGCACCCATTCCGGCGCGGGGGAGGCGTCGCTGCCCTACGGCTTTGCCCAGACCAGCGGCGAGCTGGACGACGCCCTCGCGAAGCTCTACGAGGTCTTTGAGGACATGCTGGAGCTCGCGGAGGTGGAGAAGACCATGCAGCTTCTCGCGGAGGACATCGAGAAGACCCGCCGCCGCGTCAACGCCCTGGAGTACGTCATGATCCCCGAGCTGCAGGAGAACATCCGCTACATCACCATGAAGCTCGCGGAAAACGAATCCGCCACCAAGGTCCGCCTCATGAAGGTGAAGGACATGGTGCTCAAGCAGGCGCACCACTACGAGACGTAGCGCCGTCGTCAAAAAAAACACACCGTCCGCGGTTGACATTTATCGACAGAATCGATAAACTGTTGAACCCGGAAAGGTGTGTTTTTTTGTTTTGAAGAAGTACGATATCGCGATCCTTCTCGCGGGGATCTTCTGGGGCATGATCGGCCTGTTCACCCGGAACCTCTCCGCGGCGGGCATGACCTCGGCGGGAGTCCTCATCGTCCGCTCCGGCGGCTGCGCCCTGCTGTTCGCGGGATGGGCCCTCCTGCGGGACCGGAAGCTGTTCCGCTTCCGTTGGAAGGACGCCTGGCTCCTCGGGCTGTTCGGCCTCATCACGTTCTTTTTTACTTACTGCTACTATCAGTCCATCGACCTGGGCAGCCTGTCCATGGCGTGCACGCTCATGTACTCCGCGCCGGTGTTCGTGATGGTGATGAGCCTGTTTTTCTTCGGAGAGCGGTTTTCCCGGCGCAAGCTCCTCGCCCTGCTGTGCGCGGTGGCGGGCTGCGCCCTTGTCTCCGGCGTGCTGGAGGGGAACGCCTCGGCCGGCGCCGCCGGGATCGTTTACGGCCTGCTCGCCGGGATCGGCTACGCCAGCTACAGCGTGTGCATCAAGGCCCTGTCGAACCGGGGGGTCGATACGCTCACGCTGAACGTCTGGGGCTGGATCGTCTGCACGGCGCTCGGCCTGCTCGTCTGGGGTCCGGGCCCGGCCGCGCCCATGCTCGAAAGCGGGAAAAACGCCCTACTGTCCGTCGGGCTTATCGTGATCTCGGGCTTTCTGCCGGCGCTCTTATACAGCCTCGGCCTGCGGGGCGAGGAGGCCGGGAAGGGCGCGGTGATGGCGTCCGTGGAGCCGGTGATGGCGTCGCTCATGGGTCTCGCTGCCTTCGGGGAGGTGCCGACGCCGCTCGGGAGCGTCGGCGTGCTGCTGGTGCTGGCGGCGGTGGCGCTGCTGAATCTGGGCGTCCCGAAAACGGAATAAGACAACGCGGTGCGCCGAAAAGCGCACCGCGTTCGGTTATGCAGGGACTTACGAGGCCTCGCCGGAGGCCAGGGGCGCGATGGTCAGCGTGCCGTCGGGGTTCTCGGTGATGGTACCGTTCACGACCGCGCCGTCGTTCAGGATGAGATCCGTCACGACGGAGGTGTCGGTCACGTTCCAGACGGAGTTGCCGGAGAGGGTCAGCGTGACGCCCCACCAGGTGTCATAGCCGTCGGGATCGACGATGTAGCTTCCGTCAAACTCCGCCTCGCACAGGGCGTTCCATTCGTCGCAGGTGTGGCAGTACACCGCGCCGGTGAGGGTGGTGTTGTCGAGGGTGAGGTACAGCTCGCGCTGGTAGTCGTCGTGGACGATGTCGCCCGTCACGTCCATGTCGATGAGGGTGATGTCGCTGCCGACGGTCTCATCCCCGTCCGCGATGGCGTTGATGTTGGAGTCGGAGTTGATCATGGTGTGGATGAGCTCGCCGTTCCAGCTCGCCATCTCCGTGCCGATGAGCCGGGCTTGCACCTGGGCGGACTTCGTCACGATGCAGGCGCCGGCGTAGCGCCGGTTGTAGGCCGCGAGGCCGTCCGCGCCGTTCTGCAGCAGACTCTCGTCCGTCACGAGGGCGCCGCCGTCCATGTAGAGGGTGGCGCGGGTCTGGTTCTTCGCGCCGGAGTGTCCGAGATCCGGCATGTGGAACTGGACGGCGGTCTGTCCGCCCAGGATGACGCTGTCCATCACGTCGGCCGCGGCGGCGGGATGATCCGTCCAGCAGAGGCCGCGGGCGTCGTTTTTGCCCATCAGCCCCCGCAGGGTCGTGGTGTCGGTCATGTCGGCGCTGTCCGTGGCGTAGATCTCGCCGTTGTTCGAGGCGACGATGCCGTCGGAGCTGCCCATCACCGTGCTGCCGTACAGGAAGAGGTGGCAGCTCGTGTCGGCGTAGGCGCCGTAGCCGCCCTGGCTCAGGCCGAGGCTGCGCCAGGCGACGAGGTCGAGGTTCTGCCGGGCGGAGTCCGTGCTCCAGGCGCCCCAGGTGCGGGATACAATGGCGGAATTGTAGAGATAGGTAATGCTCTTGCCCTGGGGCTGGATTCCGCGGGCGCGCCCGCCGGAGCCGCCGACGGAGATCTCACCGCCGACGCCCGCGCCGCCGGTGGTTTCAAGAAGCGAGTTCGACACGATCACCACGGGCTCCTCCTGGCCCTGCTGACCGCTGGCCGCGCCGGGGCCGGGCACCGTGCTGCCGCCGGACACGTCCGCGTAGAACGCGCTGCGTCCCGCGCCCGCCGCCAGGAGAAGAACGCCGGAGATGCTCAGGTTGGTCCAGCCCTTCGCGGAGATCACGGGCGGGCAGGAATCCGCCGCCGCGTCGTCCCCCAGAAGGATCACGGAGTCAAAGGAATCCACGCCAACGCCCCGCAGGAACTTGACGGCGGCCTCGGAGACATCGGCGTCGTTGGGGTCGAAATTCACCGCGTCGCCGCCGAGGGTGAGGTCCACGGCGTCCACCGTGGGCTCGGAGTACAGCAGCGCCGCGCCGGAGCTCTCCGAGGTGAAGGCAAAGCCCCGCAGACCCTCCGCGTCCCGGCCGCCGCCGGGATAGAAGGTCAGGGAATAGCCGTCGGTCTGCTCGTTTTCGACGTCCTCGCCCTCGTCGCCGAACACGAGGGCGGCCTTGGGCCCGGCGTCCTCCGCGCTCTCCCCGGAGGCCTCGCCGGAGGCGAAGCCCGCCGTGCCGAGGCCGGCGCACAGGCACAGGACCAGCAGGAATGCCAATAGCTTTTTCATGGTGGTTCCTCCTCTTTAATAATTCTTTCACAAGTATATCACAAAAAACTGC
>CAJOIG010000171.1 GCA_905234575.1 uncultured Oscillospiraceae bacterium | reverse complement strand
GACCCTCCTCGCGTGCTACGAGGCGTACACCGGCACGCCCGGGACCTGCTATTCCATGGGCGGCGGCACCTACGTCCACGACGTCCCCGGCGGCGTGGCCTTCGGCTACGGCATGCCCGGGGTGAACACCCGCATGCACGGCGCGAACGAGCGCTTCCCGGTGGAGGATCTCTTCACCGCCGCGAAGATCTTCGCCCTTGCCGTCGCGGACCTCTGCGGCTGACGCGCGGAGTTCCTGTTGCCAAGAATCGGAAGTTCTGCTAGAATGAAGAAAAAACAGCACGGAGTTGCGGTATGAAACGAGTTCTTGTTGTCGTTTTGATCTTTTGTCTGTGCGTGAGCGCATGCCCTCTTGCGGTGCATGCGGACGCCCCGGACGGCGTCGAGCGGACGGACTCCCGGACGGAGGAGAGCCCCGTCCCCGGCGTCAACGGCCTCGCGGACCTGGGCGACGGCTGGAAATACTATGTGGACGGCCAGGTGGACACGAGCTACACCGGTCTTGCGGAAAATGAGTACGGCTGGTGGTATGTCTTCAACGGCAGTCTTGACCTGAATTACACGGGCCTTGCCACGAACGAGAACGGCACCTTCTACATCTACAAGGGCCAGCTCGCCGATTGGCGCACCGGCTGCGAGTGGGTGAACGGCGAGTACTGCGAGTTCTATAATGGCCAGCTCACCACCTGGAAGACGGACGCCTGGGTCGTGAACCCCAGCGGCGACGGCCAGACCTGGGTCGCGATGCGCTGCGGCAAGGTGAGCCCGGCCTATACCGGCATCGCCGAGAACGAAAACGGCGTCTGGTACCTGACGAACGGCACGCTGGACTTCAGCTTCACGGGCCTTGCGGAGAACCCCTACGGCATCTGGTACGTGTACAAGGGCCAGGTCGCCGACTGGCGCACCGGCTGCGAGTGGGTGAACGGCGAGTACTGCGAGTTCTACAAGGGCCAGCTCACCACCTGGAAGACGGACGCGACCCTGGTGAACCCCAGCGGCGACGGCCAGACCTGGGTCGCCATGCGCTGCGGCAAGGTGGATCCGACCTACACGGGCCTTGCCGAGAACGAAAACGGCTGGTGGTACGTCTTTGACGGCCAGATGGACTTCACCTTCACCGGTCTTGTGACGAACGCTTACGGCACCTGGTACGTGTACCTCGGCCAGCTCACCACCTGGATCGAGGACTGGGCGCGGATCGACGGGACCATCTACAAGGTCTACAAGGGCCAGCTCTGCGAGTGGGAGTCCGGCACCTATGACTTCTACGGCACGCCCGTCATCGTCGAAAACGGCGTCGTGACGGGACCCGCGCCGGCTGTGACCCCTGCCCCATCTCCTACGCCACGGGTAGAACCTCCTTCTCCTGTTGTCCCTACCCCGACCCCCACGCCAAAACCGACAGCAACGCCTGCTCCTACTCCTACGCCGCATGTGCATGGGTGGGGATCTTGGACGGATGTAACAGCTCCAACATGTACTGCCAGCGGTACACAGAAGAGGACCTGCTGGTGCGGAGCGAGCGAAACACGGACCGTTGACGCTCTGGGGCATGATTGGACAACAGAAACCGTTGCCGAGCAAGGTCATTGGGAATCTCAGATCACTGGATATACAGATGGGGATCCCATTTACGAATGGCAGGATGTGTGGGTTGGCTCATATGCAGTGTGCAACGCATGCGGGTTTAAGGCCGATGGGATAAACACTTTCATTGATCTCCACTTTGACGAAACCGGGCATAATGGTAATCACAGAGAAAATCGTTATGAAACCCAGCAAGTCCTTGTTGGTTATGAACAGGTTCCTGTTTACGGCGATGTATGGGTGATTGATACCCCTGCTTCCACTCGCACATACTGCACGCGTTGCGGACTGGAACAGTAAAGTTTGTTTTATGCTATCGTTAATCCGTTCCGCTTTGGTTATCCCGCATCAAACGCTTATCAACCTGTATCTGGCCGATTGCGCTAAGAACAAGCGCGAGCTGAAAATGGCGTGGGCGTAAACGGCCCAGATGCCTCACACAACCGGACCCCAGGTCTGGCGGTATCACAGTCTTTTTGTATCGGAATAGCAGCAAGGCGTTGTCTCAATTCAGCCCCAAAGAGCTGTTTTGAGACAACGCCGTTTTTTCAGCCGATGAGGCTCGTCCAGGTCTGCGTGCCGACGACGCCGTCCGCCGCGAGGCCGTTCGCGCTCTGATAGCGCTTGACGGCGTCGAGGGTGTTCGGACCGAAATCCCCGTCCGCGCCCCAGCGGCCCACGTCGTAGCCGAGGCCGCCGAGCAGGATCTGCAGCTTTTTCACCGCGGACCCCTGCGAGCCGTTTCTCAGCACCTTTGCCGTTGCCATGCAGGTCTCCTCCTTTTCGATCCCAGTCTCGCCCGCCAGGGCCGCGAACACCCACGCGGCGAAGGCGCAGCACCAGGGATATGCGCTGCCGGATACGGTCCGGCCGTAGTACCAGGTGTTGTACTTGACGTTGTTCGAGCCCGCCGGGCTCTCCTTGACGCCCACCTCCGCCGCGGCGATGGCAAGGGCCTTCTGCGCCGTCAGAGCGTCCGTCCATTTGGGGCGGACGTAGCCCGTTACCTGCGAGACATACCGCGTCCGGCGCATGACCGCGCCGCCGTTGTCGTCCGAGGTGACGGAGGTGTTTCCCTCGATGGTGGAGAGCGTGTCCCCGGTCTGGGCGACGACGATGCCGACGTGGTCCCGCCATTTGTGGGTCCCCTTGAAGTCGAACAGGACCAGGTCCCCCGGCTGGGCCGTCCCCGTCCAGGGGATGAAGCAGCCGTTCTGCTTCGCCCAGTCCCCGAGGACGCCGCAGCCCGCGGTCTTAGGGATCAGCATCGGCGTCCACCTCCGGCAGTCCCGCGACGCTCGTCAGCAGGGACAGGATGCCCGCGAGGAGCGAGGCCGAGCCGACGGCGAGCCAGTTCACATCCCCCAGGGCGGCGCCCGTACCGATGGCGGCGAGGGCGGTCTGGGCGACGGTCCGCAGCGCGCGCACGCCCGCGGCCTTGATCCAGGTCGTTTTCTTCATGATGCAGCCTCCTTACGGTAGTTTGTGTTCCAGGTCGTCGATGCGGTGATTGGCGACCTTCATCTGTTCCTCCGTCACGCTGGCCCGGCGCTCCAGCTCGTAGGTCCGCTCGATGACGGAGTTGTGCTTCTGCACCTGCCGGGTGAGCTGGTCGAGCTTGTACTCCATCAGCACCCGGCTCTTCCGGTTGGCCAGATATACGCCCAGCATGGACAGCCCGCCCGTGATGAGGGCGGATAGGACGGCGTCGCTCACGGCTCCGCCTCCCCGGAGGGCCGGGCCCGGCGCGGCTCGTACACCGTGCAGCCCTTGCCCGCGGGACAGGGGCGGCGCTCCCCGCAGCGGAGGATGTACAGGCAGGCCCGCAGGAGGGTCCCGTCCTCCCCGATGTCCACGAGGCGCGCATAGCGGCAGGTCTCGCAGGTGCTGTCCGTCGCGGACGGCTTGGAGCGGCCGGTTTTTGCTTCGGGATGGTTCATAGGTCAGCCCTCCAGGTCATGGATCTTCCGGCGCAGCTCCGCGCGCTCCGCCAGCGTCGTGCGGATGGCGGCCGACGCCTCGAGGAGCGCGGCGAGAAAGCCCGTGACGGTATTTGCCGCAAACAGTCCTTCCACCGCCGACAGTACGACGTCGTCCGTCCGGTGAATCCGGGA
>CAJOIG010000170.1 GCA_905234575.1 uncultured Oscillospiraceae bacterium | reverse complement strand
CTCATCACCCACGACCTGGGCGTGGTGGCGGAGTCCTGCCAGAAGGCGGCCATCATGTACGCCGGGCACATCGTGGAGAGCGGCACGGTCGAGGATATCTTCGACCGCACGGCCCATCCCTATACGCAAGGGCTTTTCAACTCCATCCCTTCTCTCGACAAAAAGCTGGACCGGCTGCGCCCCATCCGGGGGCAGATGCCCGATCCCACCCGCCTTCCCGCCGGCTGCGAGTTCGCGCCGCGCTGTCCCTATGCCGACGAGCAGTGCGTGAAGGAAAAGCCCGATATGATCGAGCTTACGTCCGGTCATTTCAGCCGCTGTCACCACGCGGGCAAAGGCGCACCGCTCTACTTCCCCGATGAGCGGGTAAACGAGCTGGCCTACGACCACGGACTTCCCGTATCGAACCCCGGCAACAACATCCTGGGAAAGGAGGCGGGACAATGATCCAGCTTGAGGTCAAAAATCTGAAGAAATACTTCATGACGCCCGCCGGCTCCCTTCACGCGGTGGACGACGTATCTTTTACCGTGGAAAAAGGAAAGACCTTGGGCGTTGTGGGCGAGTCCGGCTGCGGCAAGTCCACCCTGGGCCGGGCGATCCTCGCGCTGAACGAGGCCACCGGCGGCCAGGTGCTCTTCGAGGGCACGGACATCACCCACCCCAAGGGCTCCGTCCGCAAAAAGATGAAGCGGGATATGCAGATCATCTTCCAGGATCCCTATTCGAGCCTCGACAGCCGCATGAGCGTGCAGGACCTGATCGCGGAGCCGCTGAACATCACCGGCATCGTGAAGGGCAGGGAGAATGTCCGCAAGCGGGTCCTGGAGCTGATGGATACGGTGGGCCTCGCCGCCCGCTACCGTCTGTCCTACCCCCACGAGCTGGACGGCGGCCGCCGTCAGCGCATCGGCATCGCAAGGGCTCTCGCTGTGGAGCCGAAGTTCATCGTGTGTGACGAGCCCGTCTCCGCCCTGGATGTCTCCATCCAGGCCCAGATCCTGAATCTGATGGCCGACCTGCAGAAAGAGCGGGACCTGACCTACATCTTCATCACCCACAATCTGTCGGTTGTGAAGCACATCTCCGACGACATCCTTGTGATGTACTGCGGCTGTCTGGCGGAAAAAAGCGAGTGCGACGACCTGTTTGAGCACCCGCTCCATCCCTACACCAAGGGCCTTTTATCCGCGATCCCCATCCCGAACCTGCACTACAAGCGGGAGCGGACGCTGCTGGAGGGCGAGATCGTCTCCCCCGTGAACCCCGCGCCCGGCTGCCGCTTTGCCACGCGCTGTCCCCACGCCTGCGACAAATGCCGCGCCGAACAGCCGGAGGCCCGGGAGGTACTGCTGAACCACTTCGTCGCCTGCCATCGCGCCGAAGAGATAAACGGCCTATGAACCGGTTCGAGGAGCGCCTGACCGCCCGCACCGCCAAGAAGGAGCAGAATTGGTTCCTGCGCGGCTGGGAGTATCGGGCTTCTGCTGACGGGAAAAAAAGGCGGCTCGTGTATACCGGTGAGTATTACAAGCTCACCGTTCCACCGGAGCGCCGGGGCCGTGTGAAGCTGCTGGCGGCGGCGCTGTGCCTTGCCATGATCGGCGTGTATCTGGGCTTTGAGACCACCATGACCCAGGGCGGCCTCGTGTGGTATGCCGGGGCGCCCTGCCTGCTGGCGATCCTGCCCATGTTCTATCTCACGCTGGGCGCCGTGAATTTCGTTCTGGCGGAGCCGTATTTCACCTATCGGCGCATGGTCGCGGCCTATACGCGGCTGCGGGTCGGCGGACGGCTCACCTGTCTGATGCTTAGTCTCGGCGCTCTGGGTCAGCTCGTGTTCCTGCTGCAATACGGACGGGCGCTGCGCCTCGGCCCCGAGCTGTGGATGCTGTTCGGCTCCATTTTCTGCGCTCTGTGCGCGGCGGGCCTTGCCCTTCTGCGGAAGTATGCAGGTTATGAAGAAGTCTCCCCCAGGGAGTACCCCGGGGAGAAAGGAAGAAAAAAGATATGACGATTTGTTTGAAAAACGCAAATCTCTGCGACGCACGCCTGTGGAACGTGAAGGCGGACGTCCTGGTAGAGGACGGCGTCATCACCGACGCGGGCACAGGCCTCACCGGGGACGAGGTCATCGACCTTGACGGCTGCACGCTCCTGCCCGGCCTCATCGACGCTCATATCCACATGGTCAGCGGCGGCGAGGATTTTGACGACGCCTCTTTGAAAAGCTGGGCGCAGGCAGGCGTGCTGGCCGTCCGGGACCTTGGTCTCGGCAACGGCGAGAGCGCGGACCGCTATCTCGAATGGCTGTGCACGACGGTAAAACCCGAAAATGCGCTGGTCGTCACCGCCGGTCAGCCCGTGGCCGCCTGGGGCGGATATATGCACAGGATGATGGGCAAGGAAAACGGCATCGGCGTGAAGACCCCGGCGGAGGCCGAAGCCGCCATCGAGACCCAGATCCACAAGGGCTGCCAGGGCGTGAAGATCGCCATGGACTACGATATGCTGGACGAGAACACGCCCCAGTATACCCCCGAGACCGTCCGGGCCATCGCCGCCAAAGCGAAGGAGCTGGGTGTCTGGTGCACGGCTCACGTGCAGATGGCAAAGTTTCTGCGCATCCTCGTAGAAAACGGCATCCCCGAGATGGCCCACACCGTGCTGGATCCCATCCCCGAGGACCTGCTGGATGAGATGGTCGCCCGGGATATCCCCATCTGCTCCACCCTCCAGCCCATCAACGTGCCCCGGCCGCCCCTGCCGAAGGAGGAGCTGGACCGTATGCCTCCGCAAATGCGCGAGACCATCGCGAAGATCGAAGCCATCGACACTGCGCAGCAGGAAAAGGACGCCGTGGACAACATCCGCCGCTTCCATCAGAAAGGCGGCACCGTGGTCATGGGCACGGATACCATGCGCATGACCCAGCAGCCGGGCAATGCCCGGATCCCGCTGCGGGAGCTTCATCTGCTGCGGCAGGCGGGGCTTTCCGTACAGGAAGTGATCGACGCCTGCACCAAAAACGCCGCCCGGGCCTGTGGGCTCACGGACATGGGCAGCATAACCCCCGGCAAGGCCGCGTGCCTGATCGCCGTTCCCGGCGAGCTTACAGAGGTGGACGCCCTCGAGAACGTCCGGTTCGTCATGAACCGCGGCGTCATCATTCGCAACGAAATTACAAATTGATATAACGAGGAGGAAAACAATGGACGAGAAAGCATTGCTCCAGCGGATCGACGCGCTGGAAAAGGAAGTCAAACGCCTGTCCTACGCCGCCGACGCGACGGAGGTGCAGAACCTCATGAGCCGGTATATCTTCTACATGGAGAACGGCTGGATCGGCGAGGTTTGGGACGATCTGTGGACCCATACGAATCCCGACGTGCGCGTGGAGATCATGGACTCCGGCGCGTATCTCGGACAGGAGCACGTCAAGCGCGTCTGGGACACCATGGCCCGCCGCGTGGACGTGAACGGCAACCCCGTGCAGCCCGGCGCCGCCCAGATGTCCAATACCAATACAGACCGGGCCGCTCTGCTGCTGATGCTGACCATCTCCTCCCCCCTCATTGAGATCAGCGAGGACGGCACCCACGCCTGGGGTCAGTGGCACATCTTCGGACCCCACACCAACCGGGTGTTCGACCCCGAGACCAGCACCAAGCGGGACACCGCTTTCTGGATCGCGGGTAAATACGACAACGAG
>CAJOIG010000169.1 GCA_905234575.1 uncultured Oscillospiraceae bacterium | reverse complement strand
TGTGCCGCTCCGTCATGCGGATGCCGCTGTCCGTCACGATGAAAAAGTGCGAGCCGTCGTGACTCTCGATCCCCATGCCGTTCGTCGGCTCCGAGCTCCCGTCCGGGAAGCCGTGGGACCCAGCCATGTAGCCGAGCCTGCCGCCGGAGACGGCCAGCGTGTCGTCCGTGTACACGGTCATCTCGCCGAAGAGGTCGATGTTCCGGGAGGTGATGGCGTCCGCGGCGAGCTTGTCCGCCGTGACGGAGCCCGCCGCCAGCTTCTCCGCGGTGACGGCGCCCGCCGTGAGCTTTTCGGCGGTGACGGCCCCCGCCGCGATGGCGCCGGAGCCGAAGGTCTGCGCCGCCCAGGCCGTGCCGTCCCAGCGGTACATGCGGTCCCCGTCGTCCGTGTCGAACCAGACGTCGTTTTCGGCGCAGCTTCCGCCGCTCGGGGCTGTGGGGGCATAATAGATCGTGTTCTTCCCCTGGGAGACAGACCAGGCCCGGCGGGCCTCCCGCCCGGCGGCGATCGCCGCTGTTTTGAGCTCCCGCAGCGCCTGCCCCACGAGGCCGGGGACCGTCGTCTCCGACGAGAGCCCCGGGGCCGTGACGGCGGTCTGCAGGCCGCCGTCGAACCGGTGGACGAGCTGCATGCAGGGCAGGGCGCAGGTCCGGCCCAGGCCGTCCGGCACGCCCAGCACGTCCCAGGGCTCCAGCCGGGGATCGCCCAGGGCGAGCTGCACCGTGCCCGGCCGCCAGGAGAGCCCCATCAGGTTTCCCGCGCAGGCCCCGAACAGCGCCGGGGTCATAAACTCGTCCGTCCGCTCCAGGTTCGGCGTGCCCGCGGTGAGGACCTGTCGGTCGGACTCCGCCGTGGCCGGGACGGTGATCCGCACGCCGGTGACGGCCGCGTCGCCGTCGGCAAGGCCGGGCAGGGCCGTCATCCGGCCGCCGTCCACGGTGCAGGTAGGGGCGGACGTGTACCGCCCGATCACCACCGCGCCGTCGTTTCGCTCCGCGGCATATCCGCCGAGCAGGCCCGCCGCGATCTCCAGGACCTGCCGGCAGGTCCGCCCGGAAAGATCCTTCGTCACCGCGCCCGCCGCGGTCACGTCCCGCAGGACGATGGGCACGCCCGTCTGCGCCTCCAGCGCCGCGAGGATATTGCCCAGCGTCGGCTCCGCCGGGGGCGCGAAGGTCCCGCCGAAGCGGGAGGCGATGGGCCCGTAGGCGAAGAAGGTCGTCTCCCGCGGGCTGGCGGCGGGGCGGCCCGCGGTGAAGTGCCCGAGGGTCACATACTCCCAGCGCTCGTCCGGGAGGAGGACGCCCAGGCCGACGGTCAGCTCCCGGCCCTCGAAGGTCCGGCCCGCGCCGCTGATCGTCACCTCCGCGCAGGCGGATACCGCCGCCCCGGGGGCAAAGACCGACGAGGAGCAGGAGCCGAGCCGCAGCGTCAGACGCCGCAGCTCCCCGCCGACCTCCGCGCCGTCGATGGCGAGCCTTGCGCGGAACCGCCGGGAGGTCCCGGCGATGGCCTGCGCGAAGGCGCTGCTTGTCTCGATCATGGTGTCTCCTTTCTACTGCTGAACGATGGTGACCGCCGCGTCCCGGACATAGGTCACGCCCCCGAAGGTGCCGAGGAGCGTGCCCGTCAGGGCGCTGCGATAGGCTGTGATCGTGACCGCCGATCCGTCCACCGCCAGGGTGAAGGGCCGGAAGCCCGTGCCCAGGGCGGACCGCAGCCCGTCGTATTCCGCCGCGGTCAGCACGCCCCAGCGAATGGTCAGCGTCTTCTTTTCCGCCACCACGTCCCCCACCATGAGGCCCGTGGTGCTCCGGCCGGTGTTGGCCGACCAGATGATCTCGTCGCCCGTTTCGATCTCCGTGGGAGAGGGAAGCGCGACGCCGTTCGATTGGATCGTGATCGCCATGCCGCGCCTCCCTTATACCACCAGGGCGCACGCGCCGGTGGCCTGGGTGTCGGCGTTGATGAGCGCCACGACCCGGTCCTTCACCGAGCGGCCGTCCAGCTTCACGTCGAAGTCCATGGTGCGGAGCGCCGCGAGGATCTGCCGGAGCAGCTCCGTCGTCTGGGTCCGGTCCCGGGCCCCGGCGCTCTGCCGCTCCAGGGCGGCGAGACGGCGCTCGTTTTGCGCGTCGTTCGCGGTGATGGCCGCCGTCAGCCGGGGGGTGGCGGCGTCCCGGGAGAAGAACCGCACGCCGCTCACCGCCCGGGCCACGCCCGCCGAGACCGACGCCACGATCTGGTCGTTGTTCATGACCGCCGTGTGCCCGCCGAGGGTGCCGACGAGCTCCGGCCCCGCCTCCCGGGCGAGGAAAAGCTGCCCGCCGCCGGGCCGACCGCCGCCGGCGTAGGCCGTGATGGGCCGCCACGCGCCGCCGGCGTATACGCCGCCCTCCGCCTTGAGTCCGAGGGCCGCCTTGAGCTTGCTGCCCAGGTTTCCGACGAAGCTCGACACCGTCGCCGTGAAGGAGATGGTCTTGTCCCGCAGGGCGTCCTTCCAGGCGGTCAGCCGGGCGGTGAAGTCCAGGCTCTTGCCGCCGAGGGCGTCCCGCCAGGAGGTGAGCCGGGCCAGGAAATCCAGGCTCTTGCCGCCCAGGGCCTCCTTCCAGGAGGTGAGCCGGGCCGCGAAATCCACGATCTTGCCCGCCAGGGCCTCCCGCCATTCCGTCAGCCGGGCCGTGAAGTCCAGGACCTTCCCCCGGAGCGCCTCCGTCCAGGAGCTCAGCACCGCCGTGAAATCCAGCCGCTTGTCCCGGGCCGCCCCGGAAAAGCTCTCCGTCCACGCCGCCAGCAGGGACGTGAAGCCCCCAAGAATCTTTTTCCGCCGGGGGATCTCGTCCGAGACGCCCGTCACGGGCACGTCCACGCCCCCGCCGAAAAGCAGGCGCGAGAGCCCCGGATGGTCCTCGCCCAAAAGGCCCTGCCCGAAGGCGCCGAGGATGTCGCCCCAGCGGATGTCCAGGCCGCGGATCCCGGCGAGGACCGACTCCCGCAGGCCGGCGACGCCGTCCCGCAGGGTCTGGCCCGCCAGACGCCAGTCCACGTTCGCGAACCAGCTGTTGATGTTTCGGGCGATCGTGTCGCCCAGGGCCGCCCAGTCGAGCTCCGCGAGAAAGCCGTCCAGCGCGCCGAGCCTGGCGTTCAGCCAGTCGCTGAGGACCATACCCAGGTCCACGTCCCGCGCCCGCAGGGAGGCCAGCGCGCCGTTCAGAAACTGGGCGACCGCCTGTCCGAGCTTCGGCCAGCGCACGCCCGTGAGCGTGAGGTGGATGCTCTCCATGGCGAGACCCAGGGCGTCTCCGACGAGGGCGCCGAGCCGCCCGGCGACGCTGCGGGTGTCCGCCTCCGAAAAGGTGAGGCCTGCCAGCACGCCGTTCACGGTCTCCGTGAGGCCCGTGAGGGCCGCGCGCAGCCGCGTTTGGAAGCTCTCGGCGTTCAGCCGGGCGGAGACCCCGTCGGCAAGCTCCCCGAGCTTTCCCGCGAGGGCCGCGCCGAAGTCGAAAAACCGCCGGTCGTCCAGGAGCGAGCGCAGGTATTCTCCGAAGGCGTTCCCCGTGAGCATGGGGACCAGCGCGCCGAGGTCGAGGCCGGCGTCTTTCCCCGAGCTGTAGGACCGGCCCGAGCCGCCTGTGGACGCCTCCGTGAGCCGGTTGATCCGGTCGAAGGCCATGAGGCTGCGCCGCACCTGTCCGGCGGCGGAGCTGACCCGCTTCGCCGTGCTGCTCGCGGCG
>CAJOIG010000168.1 GCA_905234575.1 uncultured Oscillospiraceae bacterium | reverse complement strand
GGCGCGAACACCCGCTCGCACCAGACCCCGGGCATTTTGTTCATCAGGCCGTAAAGGATCTTCATGCCGAGGTTCGACATGCCGATCTCATATATATCCGGGAAGCAGAAGGCAAAGCGGACCTCCGCGTCCTCCCGGTCCTTCACGACCTGGTTGTATTCTCCGCCGATATATCGGGCGGGACGCTGTACCTGCCGGAGCAGGGCGTCGATCGTATCGTTCATTTCCATGCCGTTATTCTACCGCAGATCGTCCCGGACTGCAAGTACCGCAAGCCAGATCCCGACGCCGACCGCCCAGATCGAGCGCAGAAATGCCCCCGTCACGGCGGCGCAGAGCCCGCACGCAAGGCCCGAGACCCGAAGGATCCGCAGTGCATCCGCCTCCGGCAGGCCCATTCGCAGGGCGGCAAGAGCCAGACGTCCGCCGTCAAGCGGCAGCGCCGGCAGGAGATTGAACGCCGACGACAGCAGCGCGATGAGCCCGGCATAGCGGAAGTACGGCGTATTCAAAACGGCGCAGGAGGAGGCGAAGACAAGGCCCGCCGCCGGGCCCGCCGCGGCAACGCCCATCTCCTGCCGAAGCGAAAGCACGCCGTGGTATTCGAGGATCGGACCCGCCGCTGTGAGGCGCACCCGGTCCACATCGGCTCCCGTCAGGACCATGGCCGCCAGATGACCGAGCTCATGGGCCAGCATGGCTGTAAAAAACGCCGCAAGCGCCGCGCCTCCGCCGGCATAATACAGAAACGCCGCGAGCAGGAGCGCACCTGGCCCGGCGCTCAATCCCTGCCCAGCCACGCCGCCGTCCGCTCCGAAACACCGAGCTGCTGCGCCGCCAGGACGCTTCGCAGCGCCGGAAGCGCCTCGTTCCGAAACGCCGGGAGACTGTACTTCCAATAGATCGCCGCAGCCAGGATCGCCGCCGCGATCCACAAACGGTTCCGATTCACAGGCACCCCTCCCCACCTCTCAGACTATGCGCGGCCGCCGCCCGCCATGTACAAAAAGGACGCGGTCCTTTCGGATCACGTCCTTTGTGTATATGAGGAGAAATCGAATTACTTCGCGATGGCGTCCTTCAGAGCCTTGCCGGCCTTGAACTGAGGAACCTTGGAAGCGGGGATCTCGATCTCCTGTTTGGTCTGGGGGTTGCGGCCGATGCGGGCAGCGCGGGTCTTGACGTCGAAAGCGCCGAAGCCGACGAGCTGGACCTTGTCACCGGCGACGAGAGCCTCGGTGATGGCGTCGAGGGCAGCGTTGAGGGCCTTCTCGGAATCCTTCTTGGACAGGCCGGCTTTCTCAGCGGCCACTGCGATGAGTTCAGTCTTGTTCATTGTTTTCCTCCTAATTTTTGACGGTCGCCCGTCTCTTTTCTTGGGTATCTATAGAAAACCGCGGACGCGGTATTTCTAACGGTTTTGCTGTTCTCTCTTGGCCTGCTGCCAATATGCCTCCCTCTCGTCCGGGGAGCGTTCGGACAGGGGCTTGTCCCCCGTCAGCTCCTCCATACGCACATACCGGGCGACGAAACGGTCGCAGGCACCGCCAAGTGCCTTTTCAGGATCGACGCCGAGATGCCGGGCCAGGTTCACCACGGAGGCGAGCACGTCGCCGAGCTCCTCCTCGATGCCCTTTCCCGCGGCAATGGCCTCGTCGAGCTCCGTCAGCTCCTCATTGAGCTTTTCGCGCGGACCTGCGGCGTCGGCCCAGTCGAACCCGTCCTTCGCGGCCTTGGACTGGATCTTTTCCGCGCGCCAGAGCGCCGGGAGCGCGTCCGCCACGTCGGCCATGGCGCGGCCGGTGGACTTCTGCTGCTTTTCCTGCCGCTTGACGGCGTCCCATGTCTGCAGGACCTCTTCGGGCGTACCGGCGTCCGCCGTGCCGAAGACGTGGGGATGGCGGCGGATGAGCTTCTGACAAGCCTCGTTGCATACGTCGTCGAAGTTGAAGCCGCCGGCCTCTTCCTCCATACGGGAATGGAACAGGATCTGCATCTGCAGGTCCCCCAGTTCCTCCCGGAGGTTGTCCATGTCGCCGTGATTGATGGCGGAGACGGCCTCGTAGGCTTCCTCCAGCATGTTCCGGCGGATGCTCTCGTGGGTCTGCACACGATCCCAGGGGCAGCCGTCCGGCTGACGAAGCAGCGCCATAATGCGGCGAAAATCTTCGATATTATAACGCTCTTTGTATTGAAAATCTATCATAGTTTTTCTCTCTCTGCAACAAAAAAGTGAAAAAAAGCCTTGATTTCAGCGGATTTGTTATCTTTGTTACCGAATGTGGAGAATTTTGGCAACCTTTTCTCCCTTGGGTATGAGCTTCATATCCTCGAGCGTAATGGCGCGCAGCGCGATGATGAGAACAACGTAGACCACGACGCCCGCGGCTACGCCGGCCAGGAACGGAATGGCGAGCCCACCGGTCAGTCCGTGCAGCAGATCCCACACCGACCAGGCGGCGACGCCCATAACGCCCGCGCTGATCCCCGCGCGTCCGAAGATGCGCCAGAGGTTCATGGGACGGGCCATGTGCCGGGCGATGAAGAAGAGGTTCGCCGTCAGCATGACGATGTAGCAGCAGAGGGTGCCCAGGGGAGCGCCGTAGATATTCAGCCGGGGATCGCCCACAAAGAAATACGTCGCGGCGATCTTCGTCAGCAGGCCGAGCAGGCTCGACACGAGGGGCAGGCGCTCGTTTCCGTTCGCCGGAAGGATGGCGTTCGTCATGAGGCTCATGGTCATAAAATAACACACGACGCCTAGCTCCGACAGAAGTATCCCTCCCTGCTCCGCGCTGCCGGGATACAGGAACATCATGCAGGGCTTCGCGAGCACCGCCATGCCCACCGCCATGGGCAGGCAAAGGAGCGTGCACATCCGCAGGGATTTCTCCGCCACATCGCAGGCGCCGAGACGGTCGCCCCGCACACGGGCCGCCGAGATCGCGGGCACAAGGCTCGCCATGAAAGGTACGACGAAGGCCGACGGGACGTTGTAGACCGTCATGGCCTTGGCGTACGCGCCGTTCAGGATAAACGCGGCGGAGGGGGCATAGCCCGCGGCATGCTGGAGCTGGTTGAGGGTGATCTTCGAGTCCGCGAGCTGCACGAAGCTCATGATCGAGCTCGAGATCGTGATGGGGATGCCGATCCGCAGAAGGTCCCAGAGGATCCTCCGACCGTTGTCCGGCATATCGCTTTCCGGCGTGACCTTGGGGTTCACATCGTACTTGCGGCGGATCTTGATCTGCATGTACAGCATGGCGGCGAGGCTGCTGACCGTGGTGCCCAGGATGGCGCCGGCGGCGCAGATGTCCACGCTCTTTCCCATGGCATGCAGGATCCCTGCGGCGCCGAGGCCAACGGCTACCTTCACGGCGGTCTCGACGATCTGGGAGACCGTGGTCGGAATCATGTCGGCGTGGCCCTGACCGTAGCCGCGATATGCCGCCGCGACGCAGACCAGCACAACGGACGGCGCCATGATAAAGATGCAGCGCGTTGCCTGGATGTCCCCCACCCAGTCGGCCAGCGCCGCCGGGAAGAGGAGCATCGCAAGCGTTCCGAACAGGCCCATGCCCAGGAAGGCCCACAGCCCCACGCGGAACACCCGCCGGACCTGCTGGACCCGATCCACGGCGCTGGCCTCGGAGATCAGGCGGGACAGCGCCACCGGCACGCCGGCCGTGGCGATGGTCAGAAACACGTTGTAGATTTTATAGGTGACGTCAAAATGGGTAAAGCCGTCGTCACCGAGGATATT
>CAJOIG010000167.1 GCA_905234575.1 uncultured Oscillospiraceae bacterium | reverse complement strand
CGGCGATGCCGACATAGAAGAAGCGATAGTCGCCGTTCCAGTGGGTCTGGATGAGGGCGGTCATGCCGCCGACGCCCATGACGGAGAACAGCGGGGAGCCCAGGGTGATGATGCCGAGGATGCGGCCGCGGTACTTGATGAACCAGTTGGCGGCGAGCTGGAAGCCGGCCATCTGGAAGCACATGCAGCAGCAGCGCAGCACGAAGCTGGAGATGGTGTACAGCCAGAAGACGCCGGCGCCGCCGGTGACGAGCTGGCCGTTCGCGGTGACGATGCCGACGCAGCCGAGGGCGCAGAGCAGGATGCAGGGGATGAGGGTCCGGCGGACGCCGTACTTCATGAAGAAGGTGCCGTAGATGAAGGTCAGCGCGATGCAGACGTACTCCGCGATGGTGCGGCCGAGCTGCACCTGGGTGGGGGTCCAGCTGGTGAAGGTCTGGATGATGTTGTAGTGGTCGTTCTGCAGGCCGGAATACATGAACATATAGATCACGCCGAGGATGCAGAAGGCGATCGTATAAGCACCGAATTTCTTGTTCTTCAACATTATGCTTTCCTCCTGTTTCTTAATTCTAGCTGGGGGTCAACCCTTCTTCTTACCGAAGGAGAGCATAAGGACTGCGCCGACAACCACGATGACCGCGGCGAGAATGATCTCGATGCTGGCCCAGGGATGGGCATACGGATCGTAGTTGGGGTTCGCGGCCTCGGCAGGAGCCTCTTCCGCGGGAGCGGCCTCGGACGGAGCGCCGGAGGGCTCGCCGGAGGCGGGCGCGGGCTCGGCCTTCACGCCGTAGTAGTAGACGGCGTTGCCCTCGGTGGCGTCGACGACGTCGCCGCAGTTGTCGCACTTCCAGGTGCCGAAGGAGGCAAAGCTGCCGTCCTCGTTCTGCACGGCGTCATACTGATAGGCGTAAGCATGACCGACGGCGGGCTCCAGGACCTCGCCGCAGACGGTGCAGACGACGGGAGCGGTGCAGGTGGCAGCGTCCGCACTGGGAATGTGGCCGGTGGCGGCGGTCTCGAAGGTGAAGAGGACCTCGCCGGTGCTGCCGTTCACATAGGCGCTGACGCCGTTTTCCGTGCAGGTGGCGGGGGTGATCACTTGCAGGACATAGTGGGGCGCCTGAGCCGTCTCCGCCGGAGCCGCCGCTGCCGGAGCCGCCGCAGGCGCAGCCGCTGCCGGGGCCGGAGCTTCGCCGGAGGCAAACGCCGGGCACACCAGAACAGCCGCCATGAGAACAATCGCAAGAATTTTCTTCATAGTTCGTTTCTCCCTTTTCTTGAAATGGATGGATGCTTATTGAATTGTACCATATTCCGCGCCGATTGCCAACCACTTTTCTATGAAAAACCCTAAAAATTCATATAGTTGTCAATTTGATAACATTACGTTATATTAATCTGCCGGATAGTAAGGAAAAAGAAATCCCGCTCCGATTTGGAGCGGGAGTCTTGGCAGTATCGATCAGCCCAGGCCGTACTTCTTGTTGAACTTGTCCACGCGGCCGCTGGTATCGACGAGCTTCTGCTTGCCGGTGTAGAACGGGTGGCACTTGGAGCAGATCTCGACGGTGATGTTCTCGCGGGTGGAGCCCGTCTCGATGACGTTGCCGCAGGCGCAGCGGATGGTGGTCTTATAGTACTTGGGATGGATGCCTTCCTTCATGTCGGTTCACCTCATTATATACTATCTTGAGTACGGGAAAAGCCCGCCGTTACAAGACGCAACAGGCATGGTATCACATTTGCCCGGGAATTGCAAGACTTTTTTCGGAAGAGGCCCCGGCGGCGCTTGCGTTTTCGCGAAAACCTGCTACAATAGCCGTATTACGCGAAAAAAGGGGGTGCTCCGATGCGTGGCTTCGCCGGGGACGGCTACATCACCGACCAGAACCAGCTCTCCGCCTATCGCTACCGGGGCATGACCTCGGACGTGAACGGCTGCGGCTGGGTCGCGGCGTACAATCTCCGCCGGGCCGCGGGACAGGCCCCGAACTTCGACGACGTCCGCCGGGAGATGAACGCCATGTTCCCCCTGCAGATCCCCGGACCGACCCCCGTGCGGAAGCTGCGCCGGTATCTGCGCCGGTATCTGCCGTATCGCTTCGTCCACGGACGGACGGCGGTGCTCGCGGCGGCCCGGGAATCGAAGGCCGGCATCCTGCGCTACTGGGAGGGCCGCACGCCTCACTTCGTCGCCTTCCTCCGGCAGCCGGACGGGCGATACCGCTTCCTGAACGTGTGCGACGGCCGGGAGGATTTCCTCCAGCCGATGGAGGACTTCTTCGCCGCGCGGGTCCGCCGGGGCTGGATCCGGGCGCTGCTCATCTAGCTGTACGGAATATGGTACACCGCATAGGGTATTCTGTTCGCAGATAAAGCGAAACGGAGGACCCGGTCATGCGCGGATACTTCACAGGGACAGGCTATTACGGGCTCGTGGACGGCGGGTACATGCTCTTTGCCGACGAGACGGACTACTACGAATTTCTGGAGGAGGCGGACGCCTCCTGAGACAAAGGAGGACGCTATGCTCCAAAAAAACCATACCGTGAACGCCGCCGGGCATCTCTGCGTGGCGGGCGTGGACACCGTGGACCTCGCGGCGGAATACGGCACGCCGCTCTACGTCATGGACGAGGCGCTCCTGCGGGGGAACATGCGCCGCTACGCCGACACCATGGCGAAATACTTCCCCGCGGGCAGCATGCCGCTGTTTGCCAGCAAGGCCCTCTCCGTCAAGGAGATCTACCGCATCGCGGACAGCGAGGGCATCGGCGCGGACGTGGTCTCCGCGGGCGAGCTCCGCACCGCCCTCGCGGCGGGCTTCCCGGCGGAGAAGCTCTATTTTCACGGCAGCGCCAAGACCCTCGCGGAGATCCGCATGGGCGTGGAGGCGGGCGTCGGCTGCTTCGTCGTGGACAACTTCGAGGAGCTGCACCGCATCAGCCGGGTCGCCGGGGAGCTCTCTGTCACCCAGAAGGTCCTCCTGCGGATCACCCCGGGCATTGACCCCCACACCTATGAGGCCGTGAACACCGGGCGCGTGGACTCCAAGTTCGGCGTCGCCATCGAGACGGGCCAGGCCATGGAGATCACCGAAGAGGCGCTGAAGACGCCGAACGTCCGGCTCGTGGGCTTCCACTGCCACATCGGCTCCCAGATCTTCGACGCCACGCCGTTTCTCGACGCCGTGGACATCATGACGGAGTACATCGCCGGCGTCCGTGACCGCCTCGGCTACACGGCGGAGGTGCTGGACCTGGGCGGCGGCATCGCGGTGCCCTACGTCTTCCGGGACCCGACGGTGGACCTGGACGCCTGCATCCGGGCCATCTGCGAGCATCTGGCCGAGCGCTGCGACGAGCTCGAGCTGCCCGTGCCCGTGGTCCTCATGGAGCCGGGACGCAGCATCGTGGCGGACGCCGGCGTGACCCTCTACACCGTCCAGAACATCAAGGTCATCCCCGGCTACAAGAAATACGTCGCCGTGGACGGCGGCATGACGGACAATCCCCGCTACGCCCTCTACGGCGCGGAGCACACCGCTGTCGTGGCGAACAAGGCGGACAAACCCGCGGACGAGATCGTCACCATCGCCGGGCGCTGCTGCGAATCCGACGCCCTCATCGGGGAGAACATGGCCCTCCAGCGGGCGGAGGTGGACGACACCATCGCCGTCCTCGTCACCGGCGCCTACAACTACTCCATGGCCTCGAACTACAACCGCGTGCCCCGCTCGCCGGTGGTCATGCTGAGGGACGGAAC
>CAJOIG010000166.1 GCA_905234575.1 uncultured Oscillospiraceae bacterium | reverse complement strand
AGCTTTGCCGACGGCAACGGCGACGGGATCGGGGATCTCTACGGCGTCTACGACAAGTTGGATTATATCGCTTCCCTGGGCGTGGACGGGATCTGGTTCAGCCCCATCTATCCCTCGCCGAACGCCGACTACGGCTACGACATCTCGGATTACCGGAACATCCACCCGGATTACGGAACCCTCGATCAGTTCAAAAAGTTGCTGGACCGGGCCCATGCGCTGGGCCTCCGGGTCATCATGGATCTTGTCGTCAACCACACCTCCGACGAGCACCCCTGGTTCCTTTCGAGCCGGAAGGAGAAGGACGGCCCCTACGGCGACTACTACATATGGCGGGACCCCCGGTGGAAGGGGGAGACAAAGCTCCCGCCGAACAACTGGTACAGCCAGTTCGAGGGCCTGGCGTGGGAGTATGCCCCGGAGCGGGAGCAGTATTACCTGCACGTCTTCGCCAGGAAGCAGCCGGACCTCAACATGGACAACCCGCAAGTCCGGGAGGAGGTCAAGGGCGTGATGCGTTTCTGGCTGGACCTGGGCGTGGACGGCTTCCGGGAGGACGTCATCACGTTCATCTCGAAGCATCCGCAGCTGCCGGACGGAAGCCCCTTCCTGCCCGTCATCAACGGTATGCCCTTTTACAAGGACGGCCCGAACCTCGTGAAATACCTCCGGGAATTCCGGGCGGTGGCGCAGGAATACGGCGCGGTGCAGATCGGAGAGGCGCCCATGACCCCGGTCAAAACGGCGCTGACCTATCTCGAGGGGGAGGATCGCGTGCTGGACCTCATGATCCAGTTCGACACCATGATGGCGGACTGCTTCCTGACGGAATTCGTCCATCACCCCTTCTCCCTGCGGAAGCTCAAGCGCGCGTTCTCCAAGTGGCAGACCACGCTTTCCGGCAGGGCGTGGAACGCGCTGTATCTCGAAAACCACGACCATCCCCGCGTCATCAGCCGGTACGGCAGCGAGGAATTCTGGCGGGAATCCGGCACCATGCTGGCCGCCGCCTATCTCTTCCAGCAGGGCACGCCCTTCGTCTATCAGGGCCAGGAGATCGGCATGACGAACATCCGCCTGCCGTCCATCGAGGAATACAACGACGTCGCTTCCATCAACGCCTATCATCGGTACCGCCGGTATCAGTCGAAGGAACGGCGCCTCCGGCACGTCCACATCGCCTCCCGGGATTCGGCGCGGACCCCCATGCAGTGGACCGCCGGGGAATACGCCGGGTTCTCCACGGTGAAGCCCTGGTTCGCGGTGAACGGGAATCATACGGAAATCAACGTGGAGCGGGAGGACGCGGACCCGGACAGCATCCTGAATTTCTACCGCCGCTGCCTCGCCCTCCGCAAGCGGAGCGACACGCTGCTCTGGGGCGATTACCGGGAATACTTCCGCCGGAGCCGCCGCCTGTATGTCTACGAGCGGAGCTATGCGGGCGAGCGCATCCTCGTCGTCTGCTCGTTTTCCAAGAAGGAGCAGCGCTGGCGTCTGCCGAAGGGGTATGCCCGGGACGGGGCGGAGCTCCTGCTCGGCAATTACCCGGACGGCGCGGAGCCGGGACGCCTGCGTCCCTATGAGACGCGGGTCCTGCGGTGGAAAGCACAGGAGGACGAAGCATGAAACATGAGTATTCTCCGCTTCTGCGGACCATGGTCGACGTCGCGCTCCGCTGCGGACAGCGGATGAAGGCCGCGGACGTGGAGCACGCCGCGGCAAGGGAAAAGAGCGGCTGGAGAGATCTGGTCACGGAGTACGATGTCCGCATCCAGGAATTCGCGGTCGAGCAGCTTTCCGCGGCCTTTCCCGAGGCGCGCTTTATCTGCGAGGAGGGCGGCGCCGGCGACGTACCGGCGGGCGGCATGACCTTCGTCATCGACCCCATCGACGGGACGGCGAACTTCGTCCACCGGATCGGTCACAGCTGTACGTCCATCGGCTGCGTCCGGGACGCGCGTCCCGTCGCCGCGGCGATCTATGACGTGTACAAGGATGAGCTCTTCGCCGCGGAGGAGGGGAAGGGCGCCTTTCTGAACGGGCAGCCGATCCATGTGTATGAGGGGCCGCTCTCCGATTCGATCGTGATGTTCGGCACGTCGCCGTACAATATGCGCTATGCCGACGAGACCTTTGCCCGCGTGCGCTCCATCTTCGGGCGCTGCCAGGACGTCCGACGCAGCGGCTCCGCCGCGCTGGACCTGTGCTACGCGGCCGCCGGGCGCGTGGGGCTGTTTTTCGAATCCGAGCTGAGCCTGTGGGACTATGCCGCCGGCGCGCTGATCGTTCGGGAGGCGGGCGGCGTCTGCCTTACGCTGACCGGCGAGCCGCTGACCTTTGACCGTCCGCACAAAAGCTCCGGCATCGCCGGCAGCGTCCGGGCCCTCCGGGAGAGCGGCTTCCTGCCGGAAAGCACGCTTGCGAGCGTTGGGAGGGAACCATGAACTACGTAAACGAGGCCGAATTCATCGCGTGGTACCGGCGCACGGCCAAACCGCCGCAGCTGTCGCCGGAGGCGCTGCTGGCCGACGTGTTTCGGTATTACGTCGAGACAAAAGACTCCGCGTATGTGCTTCCCGCGGATCGGACCGTCACGGGCCGGGAGGAGAGCTACCCGTTCCGCTGCGAGACCATCGGCGCCTGCGGGGCCTGCACGCCGTTTATGTACTTTTGAGAGACCGGAAAGGAGAGCGGTATACATGCAGCAGTATTCCTATACGCCGGTGGGCGTGTGTTCCCGGAAGATCGAGTTTGCGATGGAAGACGGGATCCTGCACGACGTCCGGTTTACCGGCGGATGCCACGGCAATCTGAAGGCGATCGGAAAACTCCTGGAGGGTACGGAGGCCCGTCGCGCGGCGGAGATCCTCCGGGGAAACACCTGCGGCGTCCGAAGCACCTCCTGCGCCGACCAGCTCGCGCGGGCGATCGACGAGGCGCTGCGCTGATGGACGGCGGCGCCCTGCACACCGTAAGCGTCAATCACGTCGACCTGCACTATGCGGCGGCCGGGGACGGTCCGGCGATCGTGCTCGTCCATGGAAACGGGGAGGACCACCGGATCTTTGAAACGGAGATCCGACAGCTCGCGGCGGCGGGATACCGAGTGTACGCGCCCGATTCGAGGGGGCACGGGGCAAACGAGCCGCTGCCGGAGTATCATTACGCGGACATGGCCGAGGATATGTATTGGTTCATTCGGACGCTGGACCTGAACAAGCCCGCGCTGTACGGGCACAGCGACGGCGGGATCATCGGGCTGCTGCTTGCGATCCGGCACCCGGAGGCCCTCGGGGCCCTCGCCGTCAGCGGAGCCAATCTGTCCCCGGCGGGGCTTGTGCCCTCCTTCGTCGAGGAGTACGCCGAGAAGAACCGGCGCGATCCGGACCCGCTCATCACCCTGATGCTCACGGAGCCGCATATCGATCCCGAGGAATTGCGGTCGGTCACGATCCCGGTCCTGGTTACCGCCGGGGAGAACGATCTGATTCTTCGCGAGGAGACCGAGCGGATCGGAAACGGGCTCCCGAACGCCAAAGTGGTCATCGTCCCGGACGCCGACCACGGCAGCTACATCGCGGGCAGCGAGATCATGGGACGGCTGCTGATTGATTTTCTGGGGGAGCACGAGACCGGATCCATCACATAACGGAGATGGAAACCCGGCTGGACCGGGTCGCGGGCGCTTAGCGCGCCGGATGCCCCCTGGCGGGGCAACCGCAAGTCATGGCAAAGGCCGGGGGTTCGAAGCTGGCGATAAAAAAGGACTGACACCCCAATGGGGTATCAGCCCTTTTGGCACGGCATGAGGGATTCGAACACTCATGAATCGGCCTTCAAACCGTTGATATTGCTGGATTTCTGAATGGCGTTCACGTTTTCGTTCACGTTTTGGCTTCCGGGGCGTTTCAGAGAAGACGGGGAAATATGGGCTCCGAGTGCCCGGGGCGAAGCGAGCGTTTTCTTGTAACGCCTATCCTTTCTGTCGGGTTCTCAGCTATATGACTTGCTATGTTCCCATGCCCTGTGGTATAATACTCGTGAAAAAAATGCGGATGCCGCAAAAATTTCACGGAGGTCAGGACGATGCAGTATGCGAGAA
>CAJOIG010000165.1 GCA_905234575.1 uncultured Oscillospiraceae bacterium | reverse complement strand
CGCCGGCAGACGAACATGCGTACCCTCATGGAATACCTCGCCGCGGCAAACATCGGGCCCATCTATGCGCTGCGGCTGTACCGAAGCTTCGGGGAGGATGCCCTGGACGTCGTGCAGGACAACCCCTACATACTCACGAGCGAGCTCATCGGCGCTTCCTTCTCCGACGCGGACGCTCTGGCTCTCACGCACGGCATGGACGCCGACGCTCCGCAGCGGATCGCCGCCGCGCTCATTTTCGAGCTGCGGCACAACAGCACGAACGGACACTGCTTCCTGCCGACGGACAAGCTGACGGCGTCCGTCGTCCAGCTCATTGGCGTGGATCCGGAACGGGCGCAGGAGGGCCTGGATCTGCTGATCGAAAGCGAACAGGTCATTGTTGAGCCTGTCTCGAACGTGACGGCGTGCTATCTCGCGAGTCTGTACGAGGCGGAGACCTACGTTGCCGAGCGTCTGCGGGACATGGCCGGACACAGCTATGAAAACCGCAGCGTGGATCTGGATCGGGTGATCGAGACCATTGAGCTATCCCAGGGGATCCGCTTCGCGCCCCTCCAGCGGCAGACGCTGGACGCCGCCGCCGTCAAGCAGCTCGTCGTCATCACGGGCGGCCCCGGCACCGGAAAAACGACCTCGGTGCGCGCGGTCCTGTCGCTGTTCGACGCCATGGGACTCGACACGTTTCTCGCCGCTCCGACGGGACAGGCCGCCAAGCGGATGACGGAACTCACCGGCCGCAGCGCCTCCACCATCCACCTGCTTCTCGAAGCGACGTTCTCGCCGGAGACCGACAGCGTAGCCTTCCGCCGGAACGAAAAGGACCGTCTCAAATGCGGCGCGCTCATTCTGGATGAGTGCTCCATGATCGACATCACGCTCATGCGGGCCGTGCTCGCGGCGCTGGGTCCGGACTGCCGTCTCGTGCTGGTGGGGGACGTGGACCAGCTCCCGTCCGTCGGCCCCGGCTGCGTCTTTCGCGACATCATCCGCAGCGGCGCGGCGGATACGATCCGCCTGACCCAGATCTTCCGCCAGAAGGAGGACAGCCGCATCGTTCTGGCCGCGCACGAGGTCAACCAGGGCGAGACGCCGGACCTTCGGCTGAACAAGGGCGGGTTTTACTTTCTCTCCCGCACGGAGGCCGAAAACGCCGCGGAAACCGTGGTCTCCCTCTGCGCGGAGCGGCTGCCGAAAAACATGAACATTCCCAGCGCACAGATCCAGGTGCTTACTCCGACGCGGAAGGGGCCAGCCGGCACGATGGAGCTCAACGCAAAGCTGCAGGCCGTTCTAAATCCCTCCATGCACGGGAAAAACGAGTTCTCCTCCGGGAAGCGCATTTTTCGAGAGGGCGACCGTGTGGTCCAGATCCGCAACGACTACGACATCGTATGGCGGACGGACAGCAGGGAGGCCGGGTACGGAATCTTCAACGGCGAGATCGGGCATATCGCGCAGATCGACCCGGCAGCCGAGAGCATGACCATTGATTTTGACGGACGTAAGGCGGAGTATCTCTTTGAGCAGGCGGCGGAGCTGGAGCATGCCTGGGCCATGACCGTCCACAAATCCCAAGGCAGCGAATACCGCGCCGTGGTCCTCGTTCTGTCCCAGGTACCGTCGGCTCTACAGTACCGCGGTGTACTGTACACCGCCATATCCCGCGCGTCCGAGCTGCTCGTGGCCGTGGGTGACCCCGGGATCGTCCGGCACATGACGGAAAACGCCCGGCGTTCCAAGCGGTACAGCGGCCTTTGGCTGAGGCTCGCGCCATGATCCGCCGGTTGGTATCGGCGGGCCTGGACCTCGTCTATCCCACCAAATGCATCCTCTGTCGAAAGAAGCTCCCGGCGGGAATCCCGTCCATCTGTCCGGCCTGCCAGGAGTCCCTGCCCACGGCGGAAACGGTACATGTGAAAGGGGATTTCTTTTCGGATTGCATCGCCGCGCTGCATTATGAGAACGCCGTCCGGGAAGCCATCCTGCGCTATAAGTTCGGGAACGCCCAGGTCTACCGCTATGCCTTCGGAGAGCTTGTGGCCCAGCGGGTCTACGAGGAATACGACGGCCGGTTCGATATCCTCTCCTGGGTCCCCATTGCGCGGGACCGCTACCGGGAGCGCGGCTACGACCAGGTCGAGCTCATCGCGCGGGATGTGGCAAAACGCCTGTGCGTGCCCCTGCTTCCGCTGCTTCGGAAACGACGCGGCATTCGCGCCCAGTCCACGCTGGACGGCAGGGACAAGCGGCGCGCGAACATCGCCGGAGCCTACCGCGTTCGCCGTCGGGCGAAGGTCGCAGGGCAGCGCGTGCTGCTGCTCGACGACATCGTGACCAGCGGCTCTACCTTATCCGAATGCGCCAAGACTCTGCTTCTGGCCGGAGCGGAGGAAGTAATCTGCGCCACGCTTGCCGTGGCATCCCACTAGGAGGATCACCATGCTGTTTTTTGAGAGAGATATTGCCATTGACCTTGGAACGATGACGACGCTCATTTACGTCCGGGGCCGTGGGATCACCCTGCGGGAGGCGACCCTCGTCGCCATGGACCGCTCGAACGGGCGTATGCTGCGTATCGGCGAGGAGGCCAAAAAGATGCTCGGCCGTACCCCCGCGAACATCGTCCCGATTCATCCCATCGTGGCCGGCGTCATTTCCGACTATGACATGACGGCGCGTATGCTGAAGGAGTTCATCAGCCGCATCACGTCGTTTTCTCTGTTCAAGCCCCGGGTGCTGATCTGTGTTCCGGCGAGCATCACCGGTGTGGAGGAGCGCGCCGTGATCGACGCCGCCATCGAAGCGGGAGCCCGCAAGGTGTATCTTCTCGAATCTTCCCTGGCTACGGCAGTCGGCGCCGGCATCGACATCAACAAGCCCGACGGTCACATGGTCATCGACATCGGCAGCGGCACCACCGAGGCCGCCGTCATCTCCCTCGGCGGCGTCGTGGAATGCGAATCCGTAAAAGCCGCCGGCATGACCTTCGATGAGGCCATCGTCCGCTATATTCGCAAAAAGCACAATCTCCTCATCGGCCTTCGCACGGCAGAGGAGCTCAAGCAGTCCATCGGCTGCGTCCTTCCTCGGCCGGAGGTCGCCTACGAGGAGGTCAAGGGCCGCTGCCTCATCACCGGCCTGCCCCGCAGCGTGACCGTCAGCTCCACGGATATGATCGAAGCTCTTGACGAGCCTGTCGCCCAGGTGATGGAGGCGGTGCACATGGTCCTGGAGCGCACACCGCCCGAGCTCACGGCGGACATCTCCCAAAACGGCATCGTCCTCTCCGGCGGCGGCGGACAGCTCTGGGGCCTCGACAAGCTCATCGAAGAGCGCACGGGTATCACCACCATCCTCGTGGACGACGCGCTCTCCTGCACAGCCTACGGAGCCGGACGTATGCTGCAGAATCTGGATGACATGAACGAAGGTATGATAAACCTCGCCCGACGCAAGCCCTCACGGATCTGATCCTAATACAATTAACGACCTGCCCTCTCTGACAAGGGCAGGTCGTTCGTTTACAGCTTCTTTTATCACATGGCCAAAAGGAACAGATTCGTGTCCGTCGAGAAATTCGCGACGCTGTACAGGACGAGGACAATGTCAAAGCCGCCGCTGTTTACATACTCCGAAAGAGAGGATTTGAAATACCGCAGATCGATGAGGTCGATTTCGGAGAAATCGTCCAGGAGGAAGGGGAGAAGGCTGTCGGCGTAGGAGTCGCGGATCAGGCAGAGCTTCGGCTTCTCCGGGTGGGCTGTCTTCACAACAAGGCGGGGCGTGTTTCCGCCGAGGAAAAAGGCGTATTTATCCTTGACCGCCAGCTTGGAAGC
>CAJOIG010000164.1 GCA_905234575.1 uncultured Oscillospiraceae bacterium | reverse complement strand
CACGCCGGGATACTGCGCGCCGTCGGGCACGGCGTTCATGAACATGGTGTCGTTGTTATAGACGGTGTGCAGGATCGCGCCGGTGCCGCGGGGATCGGCCTCCAGGACGCAGTCCTCCAGCACGATGTCGGTGTTGGTGCTCTTGACGAGGATCACGCTGCCCGCGGTGTGGTCGATGTAGGCCTGCTTCTGCGCGTCGTAGGCGACGCCGCCGTCCAGATCCAGATCTGTGCGGAGGGTGCTGCCGCGCGCCGTGATCTCGGTGGCGTAGAGGGGCAGCTCCTCCTGGGAATAGCCCTCGTACACCCAGTAGGGCGGGAGGTTCACGCTGTGGATCATCAGGGCGTTGCGTCCGCCGGAAACGACGGAGCCCAGGTCCTTGTCCGCCCGGGCCTCCCGGTCGGCGTCGGTGAGCCGCGCCGCCATGGCCGGGTCGGCCTCGCCGTCCGCAATGGTGCCGATCATCACCCGGCCGTAGGTGCCGGAGATGATGCCGATCTCGGCGGCCTCGACGTCCGAGCCGTAGAGATAGAGGTTGCAGAACAGGTCGGAGTACGCGCCGTAGCCGCCCTCCAGGGTGCGGGCCAGCGACCCGTAGGCATAGAGACTGAGCTCCTTCTCCCCCGCCGCCTGCGCGGGCACCGCGCCGTCGGTGGACAGCGCCGCCCAGTTGGAGCTGTAGATGGAGGAGTTTACATAATACAACTGGCTCTGGCCGAGACCGAGGGTGGTGCGGACGTTGCCGGCCACGAGGAGATTGCCCGGGTTGCCGGCCAGGGGCGCCGTCGGCGCGGGATCGATGCCGACGATCACGCTGTTTCGGACGACGACGTCCGTCGCGCCGGAGGCCTGCACGGCGGTGGCTCCGACGGAGAGGATCGCGGCGTTCTCCACGACGGTCCCGTCCCCCGCGGCGGACACGGGCCCGGAGACCTCGAGCTTCGATCCGCCGTCATAGCCGTAGACGATCGCGGAACCGGCCTCGGAGGAGGCGACGAACGCGCCGCCGCCGGAGGGCTCGCCGGAGGCGAAGCCGCTCACGCCGAGACACAGGACGCAGCACAGAAGAAGCGCGAGGAAAGGAAGGATCTTTCTCATAGCGGTGTTCTCCTTTTTTCTTGATGCGTCCATTGTAACACAAACCACAGGCCCGCAGAAGACAAATGTGGGCCTGTGGTCGTTTTTTTGTTTATTCCTCGTCCCAGCCCCAGAGGTCGATTTCGGTGACCTGGTCGTAGACGATCTCGCCGCTGTCCGTGAAGGCCAGGAGGTATTCGTAGTCCTCCTGATCCACCAGGTTCAGGATGATGGTGTCGTTCAGACCGGATAGAGCTCACCGTCGGCCTCGGCCACGTCGTTCGTCAGGGCGATCCAGTCGGCCAGCGCCGCGGGATCGTCGTTATAGGCGTCCTCGGCGGTGGGCAGTGTGTCGTCACGCCAGAGGTACACCTCGACCCAGATGTTGCCCGCGCCGTCGTAGTCCTCCTCGCCTTCGATGTAGTAGTCGTAGCCCTGGGAGGCATAGCGGCGGTCGATGTACTCGCCGACATAGGCGACGTACTCGTCGTAGGTCATGGGCCCGGCGGGCTCGGCGTCGGCCGGAGCGCCGGATTTATGCGCGTTGATGGAGTCACGCACGCTGACGGAGCTGGTCGTGGGCTCGCTGACATTCACGGCGGGCTTGCCCTTGGACTTGCCCTTGCCGCCGGAGGCGATGAGAACGATCACCAGAATCACCACGACGGCGGCGATGGCCGCCCAGAACCACCACTGCCTGGTGATGGGCTTTTTCGCGCCGTCCGGCGCGGGACGCACGGGAGCGGCGGGACGCGGCGAGGCGGCGCCGCTGCCGATCTCCGTGTAACCGAAGGCGTTTCCGGCGGGCGCCGCGGGGGCGGCGGGCTCGGGCGCGGGTGCGGACCAGCTCTGGGCAGGCTCGGGCGCGGGAGCGGACCAGCTCGCGGCAGGCTCGGGCTCGGGAACGGACCAGCTCTGGGCGGGCTCGGGCTCGGACGCGGGGATATTCCAGTCCGCGGCGGGCTCGGGCGCGGGGACGTCAAAGGAGGGGATCTCCACCTCCGGGATGTCGGGGAGGATCTCCTCCGGCGCCTCCTCGGAAGAGGGGGCGTCCGCGGGGATCCCGGTGGAGAAGAAGTCCGTCGCGGGCTCGGGGACGCCGGTGGGGATGAATTCGGTCTCGGGTTCCGGGATGCTGGTGGGGATGAAGCTCGTTTCCGGCGCGGGAACGCTCGCGGGAGCGATCTCCGGCTCGGGCGCCGCCGGAGGTGCGGCGGGCGCGGCGACGGGAGAACCGCATTCCGTGCAGAATCGGGACCCGTCGGGGATGACACTTCCACAATGCTGACAAATCATGGCAGGGGCTCCTTTCTATGGTCAAATGGTTTTTATCGGAGAGGAAGCGGCAGGCGCTTCTCGAGCACGATGGTGCCGAAGCAGGATACGTTGGATCCGGCGCTCGCCCGCACCGTCAGGTCCAGGTCCGCGCGCGCGCGGTTGAGGGAGAACAGATAGAGATTGCCCAGGGCGTCGATGCAGATCTGCTTGACGTAGAACGCGCCGTCCACCATCAGGGCGGCGACGTCGCCGTCCCGGGGCGTGCCCTTCACGCCGAGGGCGATGGAGCCGTCCGGGAGCCAGGGCTCCATGCTGTCGCCGTTCACACGCACGGCGAAATCGGCGCGGGTGTCGGCGGGGACGGCATAGTCCTCCAGGGCGTTGCCAAAATCCGGCTCGCCCACGCCGGCGGCGAAGGAGTTGCCCAGCAGGGGAATGATCCGCGTCCGGGGCGACGCCTCGGCGGCGGGCAGGACGACGCGCTCGCGCTCCTTGTCGGCGATCAGGTCGAGAAGGCCGCGCCCGTGCTCGTCCAGCGCGCGATACTTGCGCAGGAGCGCCTGCTCCCGCAGGGAAAGGACCTCGCCCCGGGAGGAGGACATGGCGTCCTGAAAAAGATAGTTCGCGTCGCACTCCAAAGCGTCGAACGCGCGGCAGAGGACCTCCGCCTTCGGAGAGCTGACGCCGGTCTCGTAGTTGCCGATGGCCGAGCCCGTGACGCCAAGCAGACGGCCAAGCTCGCTCTGCTTCATGCCCAACGCCTCGCGCCTTTCGCGCAATCGGCTGCCAAAGCTCATAAGCGCACCCCCTTCACCTTTCATTATATAGAAAAGCGTAGGGCTGTCAAGAACAAACTACAAGAAACTTGTAAAAAACACTTGACAATCCAAGATTACTGTATTATGATTAGCGCAGTCCCAAGAAACTTGTAGAACGGAGGTGATGGGATGCCCCGAACGAAGAAACCGGCGGTCACGGCGGATCAGATCGTCCGGGCGCTGGCGGCGATCGCCTTCGAGGAGCCGGAGGCGAAGCCGAGCGAACGGATGAAGGCCCTGGAGCTGCTGGGGAAGCACCTCGGGCTCTGGAAGGACCCGCCGGGCGAGGACGGCCTCGCGGCGGAACAGTCGAAGCTCGAGGAGCTCCTGCAGCAGCGGCGGGAACGGGGAACGCCGTCATGAGGCTGGGACCGAAGTACCAGGCGTTCCTCGACCACCGGGCCCAGGCGGAGTTCCTCGAGGGCGTCACGGCGGCGGGCAAGACCACGGTGGGGCTCTTGAAGTTCATGCTGGAGGCGGCGGAGAGCGACCGGGACCAGCACATCCTGGCCGGGCTCGACACCGGCGTCATCGAGAAGAACCTGCTGAACAAGGAGCACGGCATCCTGGAGGAATGGGGGCCGCTGGTGGAATACAACGGCAACGGCGTCGGCGGCGAGCGCCTGCCCCACCTCGTGTTCCACGCCCCCGGCGGAGACAAGATCATCTACATCCTGGGGTACGACTCGTCCCGGCGGTGGAAGAAGGCTCTCGGCGGGCAGTACGGCTGCCTGTACATCGACGAGATCAACGTCGCGGACATCGACTTCGTGCGGGAGGCGGCCATGCGCTGCGACTATCTCCTCGCTACGCTGAACCCGGACGACCCCTCCCTGCCGGTGTACCGGGAGTTCGTGGACCATTCCCGGCCCCTGCCGGCCTGGACGGGGGACACGCCGCCCTCCATCCTCGCGGCGCTCGACCGGGAGGCGAAGCCCGGCTGGACCCACTGGTTCTTCACCTTCCGGGACAACATCGCCCTGACGGAGGAGAAGATCGAGCGCATCCGCCGGAACGTCCCGGAGGGGACGAAGCTCTGGAAGAACAAGATCCAGGGCCTGCGGGGCCGGGCGGCGGGCCTGGTGTTCTCGAACTTCGACCGCCGGACCCACGTCCTCACCGCCGAGCAGGCGCGGGCCTTCCTTCCCGGGACCGACGACCGGGACGGGGCCGAGCGCTTCGTGCGCTTCTCCTGCGGGGTGGACACGGCCTATTCCCAGCGCTCGCCGGACACCATCGCCATGGCCTTTCTCGGCATCACGAACCGCGGGCGCTGCGTCGTGCTGGACGAGCGCGTATACAACAACGCCGCCCTGGGCGTGCCCCTGGCGCCGTCGGACACGGTGCGGAACCTGGCGGATTTCCTGGACCGCTGCCGAACGGCCTGGGGGTTCGCGGCCCGGGCGTTCATCGACAGCGCGGACCAGGCCACCGTTACGGAGGCCGCCAAATACAAGCGGCTGCACGGCTCGGTCTACTCCTTCCTGCCCGCCTGGAAGAAGGAGCGGATCATCGACCGGGTGAACCGGCAGCTCGGCTGGCTGTCTCCCGGGTGCGGGCCCTGCTTCTTCGTGACGGAGTGCTGCCCCGTGTACCTCCGGGAGCTCGAGACCTACAGCTGGCGGGAGGACATGGACAACACCCCCGAGGACGGGAACGACCACATGATCAACGCCGTGCAGTACGCATGGCTGCCCTATGAAAATCAGATCGGCACAGAAAGGAGCGGATCGTAAACAATGGGATGGCTGCGAGAACACTGGCCCCTGCGCTGGGGCCGCATGACGCCGGCGCCGGAGCGCTGGGTGAACATTCGGGAGCCGCTGACGTTCGAGATGAACGTCCTCAAAAACAGGCTGTGGTATCGGGGAGAGCCCTCGGAGCTCGAGCAGTTCTTCCGGCAGACGGCGGGCTCGGACCTGGAGCGGGCGCGCTTCTGGGCCTCCGCCCCCCAGGACCGGGTGCGGAAGCTGCACTCGGGTCTGCCCGGCACGGTGGTGGACC
>CAJOIG010000163.1 GCA_905234575.1 uncultured Oscillospiraceae bacterium | reverse complement strand
TGCGCCACCCACGACACCGGCTCCGCCGTGGAGGGGATCCCCATGGAGGGAAACCACCCGTATATATCCAGCGGGACGTGGTCGCTGTTGGGCGTGAAGACCCCAAAACCCATCACGGACGAGGCCAGCATGGCCGCCAACTGGTCCAACGAGGGCGGCCTGGGTTACAACCGCTACCAGAAGAACATCATGGGCATGTGGCTCGTGAACCGGCTGCGGGAGGAGCTGTGTCCGGAAAAGCCCTTCGGGGACATCGTCGCGGAGGCGGAGCGCAGCGCTTTTGACGAGACGGTGGATGTCAATGCCCCGACCTTCCTGGCGCCGGAGAGCATGCGGGCCGCCTTCGACGCGGCGCTTGCCGGAACACCCCGGACCATCGGCGATTATTTCCGCTGCGCTTATCGGTCCCTGGCCCTGTGCTACGGGAACGCCGTTCGCGAAATGGAGCAGAATACCGGCGTGGGTTATGATCGGATTTACATCGTGGGCGGCGGCGCGAAAAACGCGTTTCTCAACCGTCTCACGGAGGAGACCAGCGGCAAGACCGTGATCGCGTTGCCCATCGAGGCCACGGCCCTGGGCAATCTGAAAATACAGATGGAGGTATCAACATGAGCTATACGGAAGCGAAAGCAAAATACGCCGCCCTGGGCGTGGATACCGAGGCGGCGATGGAGAAGCTGAAGACCGTCCCCGTGTCCCTGCACTGCTGGCAGGGGGACGACGTGCGCGGTTTCGACACGGACCCGTCGAAACCCCTCACCGGCGGCATCCAGACCACGGGCAACTACCCCGGCCGCGCGCGGAACCCCGAGGAGCTGATGGCGGATCTCGACGTGACGCTCTCGCTGATCCCCGGACGGCCGAAGATGAACCTGCACGCCAGCTACGCCGTCTTCGAGGACGGCGAGTGGGCGGACCGGGACAAGCTGGAGCCGAAGCACTTTCAAAAGTGGGTGGACTTCTGCAAGGAGCGCGGCCTGGGCTGCGACTTCAACCCCACGTTCTCCCACCCGAAATGCGACCCGCTGACGCTGTCGAGCCCCAACGAGGAGACCCGGCGCTTCTGGATCGACCACGGCAAGGCCTGCATCCGCATCTCGAATTACCTCGCGGAAGAACTGGGCCAGCCCTGCGTCATGAACATCTGGACGGGCGACGGCTTCAAGGATATCCCCGCGGACCGCATGGGGCCCCGGGTGCGCTACCGGGAGGCCATCGACGAGATCCTCTCCGAGCCCTATGATTTCACGAAGGTCAAGCCCTGCGTGGAGTCGAAGGTCTTCGGCATCGGGGTGGAGGCGTACACCGTGGGCAGCGCGGAGTTTGCCCTCAGCTACGCCGCGGCGAACATGGATAAGTGCATCCCGCTGATGGATAACGGACACTACCATCCCACGGAGGTCGTTTCCGACAAGATCCCGGCGCTGCTGGCCTTCTTCCCGGAGATCGCCCTGCACGTCACCCGCCCCATCCGCTGGGATTCGGACCATGTGGTGCTCTTCGACGACGAGACGCGGGAGATCGCCCGGGAGATCGTGCGCTGCGGCGGTCTCGACGGGCGGGTGAATATCGCCCTGGACTATTTCGACGCTTCCATCAACCGCATCTCCGCCTGGGTGACGGGCTACCGGAACGTGCAGAAGGCCCTGCTGTATGCGCTGCTGCAGCCGAACGATGAGCTGAAGGCCCTGCAGGACGGCGGCAACTTCACAAAGCTCATGGTGGCCCAGGAAGAGCTCAAGACCGCGCCCTTCGGCGAGGTCTGGGACGAGTACTGCCGCCGCTGCGGAAAGCCCGTTGACGGCGCATGGTATCACGAGATCGAAGAATACGAGAAGAAAGTGCTGGTGAACCGGGTATGAAAGACATTCTGACCGCCCCCTTCATGGTGGAGATGATCCGCACCACGACGAATATGTACGCCCACGGCTGGGACGAGCGCAACGGCGGCAACATCAGCCTCATGCTGGACGAGGCCGAGGTCATGGAATACCTCGACACGGATAACGTCCTGCGCACGATCCCCACGGGCTTTTCCGCTCCGGCGCTGGAGGGGAAATACTTCCTCGTCACCGGCACAGGCAAATACTTCAAGAACGTGGCCTACGACCCGGCAAAGAACCTCGGCATCGTGCGCCTGAAGGACGGCGGCGAGACGGCGGAGCTCCTATGGGGCTTCACGGACGGCGGCAAATTCACCTCGGAGTTTCCCGCCCACATGATGAGCCATGCCGCGCGGCTGGCGGTCGATCCCGCGAACCGGGTCGTCATGCACTGCCACCCGACGAACCTTCTCGCCATGACCTATGTCCACACGCTGGAGGAGCGGGAGTTCACCCGCACCCTCTGGCAGATGTGCACGGAGTGCATCGTGGTCTTCCCGGACGGGGTGAACGTGCTGCCCTGGATGCTCTGCGGCACGAACAAGATCGGCGAGGCCACGGCGGAGAAGATGAAAACGGCCCGCCTGGTGGTCTGGGCGCAGCACGGCCTCTACGGCGCGGGCCGTGACCTTGACGAGGCCTTCGGGCTTATCGAGACGGCGGAAAAGGCGGCGGAGATCTACATGAAGATCGCCCACCTTCCGCGCGTGAATACCATCACCGACGCGCAGATGCACGAGCTGGAGGCGCATTTCGGCGTGAAGGGCCGGGAGGGATACCTGGACTGAGCGGCGAACGGGAAGACAACTGAGATCCGATCTTGGATCGTGATTCTCCCGATACTCCTTCGGGGTCATCCCGCCGTGCGGACGGGATCGGCTTCCGCGCAGATTTCATTTGCATATATCCGGCGGGGCGTGTATAATACTTCTGTTGCGGTCGGTCCGCCACTGATACAGAAATAAGTCGTTGCGGCGTAGTCTGTTTCGTCAGACTGCGCCGCTTTATCATCTGCATTCGGAGGAACGATCCATGGAAACGGACCATACATTTTTGGAAACGGAGCCCGTCGGCAGGCTGATGCGGAAGTATTCCGTCCCCTGCATTATTTCGCTTCTGGTGGCGGCGCTCTACAACATCGTCGATCAGATCTTCATCGCGAACGCCTCGTATCTCGGTTCTTACGGAAACGCCGCGAACACCGTCGTCTTTCCGCTGACCGTGGTGGCGCTGGCGTTTGCCGTCATGATCGGAGACGGCTGCTGCGCCTATGTCAGCATCTGTCTGGGCGCCCGGGAGACGGAAAAGGCCCATAAGAGCATCGGCAGCGCGGTGCTTTTGAGCGTCCTTGTGGGCGTCGCCTTCATGGCGCTGTATTTTCTCTTCCAGGACCCGATCCTGACGGCCTTCGGCGGCCGGGTGAACGAGGAGACCTGGAGGCAGGCGAAGGAATACTTCGTCTGGATCACCGCCGGCATCCCGTTTTATGTGTTCGGCCAGGCCGTGAACCCCATCATCCGCTCGGACGGCAGCCCGCGCTTTGCCATGATCTCCACCCTGGCGGGAGCGGTATTCAACATCGTATTTGACCCGATCCTCATCTTCGGCCTTCGCTGGGGCATGATGGGTGCCGCCGTGGCCACCGTCGCCGGGCAGGTCATCACGGCGGGCCTTGCCGTCTGGTATCTCTTCCACATGAAGCTCGTGCGACTCGAAAAGCGCAGCTTCGGCCTGTGGGGCGGCCTTATGAAGAGCTACCTGCCCCTCGGGATCACGAGCCTTCTGTCCCAGGTCTCCATCGTGGCCTCCATGGCGGCGGTGAACAATATGGTGCGAAAGTACGGTGCGCTGGACCCGGTCTTCGGGCAGGAGGGCCTTACCCAGATCCCCATGGCGGTCATCGGCATCGTCATGAAGTTCTTCCAGGTGGTCATCTCTGTGGCCGTGGGTCTCGCCGCCGGGTGCATCCCCGTGACGGCCTACAACATCGGCGCCAAGCGCCGGGACCGGGCGAGAGACCTGTTCACGCTGCTTCTCAAGGCGGAGACGATCGTGGGGCTTATTGCGCTTCTCATCGTGGAGCTCTTCCCGCGGCAGCTCATCGGCATCTTCGGCGCGGCGAACGAGAGCCCGCATTATACGGTGTTTGCCCTGCGCTGCTTCCGCGTCTATTTGTGCATGATCGTCCTGTCCACAGTGAACAAGGGGACGTTCATCTACCTGCAGTCCATCGGCAAGGCCTTTGCCTCCAGCGCCATTTCCATGATCCGCGAGGTGGTGTTCGGCGTGCTGCTGCCGATCCTCCTGCCGCGGCTCTTCGGGCTGGACGGCGTGCTGTACTCCATGCCTCTGGCGGAGATACTGACCTTCGTCATCGCCGCCTTTGTGATCCGAAGCACCTATCGGCAGCTGTCCGGACCGGGGGAGGCGCTTCGGCGCGGATAACGGAAACAGCGGAAGCGGAGTTCCTGACGAGCTCTGCTTCCGCTGTTTTTTGTTGTCCCTGGGGGCTCTTGCTCAAATCGTTGACAGCGGATGCGTTCCCCGCACGTCGCACCACATGCGGATGCACTCCATGATAAGTTCGACGCTTTGCTCGACGCCGATGGTGGCGCTGTCCACGGAGAGGTGATAGTACTCCTGCTTTCCGTATTCCCGCCCGGTGAAGTGCCGGTAATGGTTCCGCCGGGAGGAATCGGTCAGCTGGATCTGCCGCCGGGCCTCGTCCTCGGTCAGACCGAACTGCTTCATCACACGATCGATGCGCGCGCGGGGGATCGCGTGGATGTAGATACGGAAGCAGTTGGGGTTGTCGTACAGCGTGTAATCGGCGCATCGGCCCAGGATGACGCAGCTCTCGTCCCCGGCGGCGATCTTCCGGATACAGCCGCTCCTCGATGGAGAGACCGTCGCCGGCCATCTCATAGGCGCCGGCCTTGAAGTCGTACAGCGCCTCCCGCATGAGGTGCTCCTCCATCTCCTCGACCTTGGCGAGCGGGAGACCGGCCTCTTCGGCGGCGAGCTCATTGAGCTGCCGGTCGTACAGCGCGATGCCGAGACGCTCCGCGAGCCGCTGCCCGATCTCCAGGCCGCCGGCGCCGAACTCCCGTCCGATGGCGATGAGGATCTTCGGCTTGCCGGCCGCGTCCATCTGGTACCCTTCCGCGGCGGCCTCCAGATAGCGGTTGACGCGGCTCTCGCGCTCCACGAACCGCAGCAGCGGCTTCTGGAAGAGCTTCTGGAACTGCCGCATGACAAAGCCGGTCAGCAGCGCGCACAGGACGGTGCCCTCCCGCACGCCCACGAGCCCGTGGAAGAAAATGAGGGATATGATGACGGAAATGACCACCATGGAGCAGTCGAAGATGGTCTTTCCCGCGGCAACGGAGGTTTCGAACCGGTCGGAGATCGCCAGCGCGACGCCTTCTCCGGGGGTGGGGAGGAGGTTCGGGGAGAGATACAGCATG
>CAJOIG010000162.1:2959-6937 GCA_905234575.1 uncultured Oscillospiraceae bacterium | reverse complement strand
GCACGTTTTCGCGGCCGATGTCGGCCAGCGTCGGCGTGCCGCACATGGTCATGGTGTCCCGGAGCTCGGCGGTGAGCTTGTCGAGGTACAGGCGCAGGCCCTCCGCGCCGCCGCCATAGATGGCCGGGGCGATGGGACGGCCCACGAGCACGCCGTCCGCCCCCAGGGCCAGGGCGCGGAAGACGTCCGTGCCGCTGCGGATGCCGCCGTCCACGAGGATGCGGAGCTTTCCTCCCACCGCCTCCGCGATCTCGGGCAAAACCTCCGCCGTGGACGGGACGCCGCCCAGCACGCGCCCGCCGTGGTTCGACACGACGATGGCCGCGGCCCCGGCCTCGGCGGCCTTCACAGCGCCCGCGACGGTCATGACGCCCTTCACGATGAACGGCGCTTTCGCATACTCCACGATTTTGCGCAGCTCCGCGACGGACTTGCTGCCGGCGTTCGGGTTCATGGCCTTCAAAAAGGGCAGGCCCGCGCCGTCCACGTCCATGGCCACGGCGAAGACGCCGCCGTTTTCGTGGATGTAGTCGAGCTTCTCAAACACGGCCTCCAGGTTCCAGGGCTTGATGGTGGGGATGCCCATGCCGCCGACCTTCTTCATGTCCTGGACGGAGCTCTTCATGATGGCGGGGTCCACGCCGTCCCCGGTGAAGGCGGCAATGCCGTATTCCGCGCAGCCGGGCACCAGCACGGCGTTGTAGGTCAGGTCGTTGTACTTGTCGCCGTAGTGCATGGCAACGGCGCCGAGGGGCGCGGCGAAGATGGGCGCGGAGAATTTGTGTCCGAAGAGGGCAAACGAGATGTCGATGGGGCGGCCCTCATAGAGGGTGTCCATATTGACGCAGATCTCCTGCCACTTGTCGTAGTTCCGGGCGGCGGCGTTGCCGGGCAGCTTGCAGCCGGGGCCGGGCATCGAATTGCCGCAGGCGCGGCCGTTGCACACCGGGCAGGCCCGGCAGAGGGTCATGATCTCCCGTGCGGCGGATAGGACCTCGCTGTATTCCATGGGGAAGCCTCCTGCATATTTTTCTGGTTTTGATCGGATTTTGTTTCCATTTTTATTATAGGGGAGCGGCGCCGGAAGCGCAAGAAAAACCTGCGGCTCACGCCCGCAGGACGGCGAGCCACAGGTCCGCGAGCTGCGCCATGCCGCCGGCGGTGGGGTGGCAGCCGTCGATGGCGTCGTAGCGCAGGCCGCTCGCGGCCATGTCCACGAGCCGCGCGCCCGCCTCCGCCGCGCAGTCCCGGACCACGGACGAGAACGGCTCCAACGCCTTGAAGGGCTCCTCGCCCATGAAAAACGGCTCGTCCTCGAGGACCTTGCGCCCGTTGATGAGGGTGGAGCAGACGAGCTCGGCGTTCGGATACCGCGCCCGCAGACGGGCAAGCAGCAGCCGGTACGACGCCCGGAACTCCTCCGCCGGGACGCCGAAGCCCAGGTCGTTCGCGCCGCCGAAGATGAGGATCACGTCCGGCGCGCCGAGGGCGTCCACGCGCTCGGCCGAGCTCATGCCCCGACCGAGGCCGAAGCCGTCCGTCACGCAGGAGCCCGCGTAGGCGTTCACCCGCTCGACCGTGCCGCCGAGGCCGTCGATCACCCGCCGCCACCAGGTATCCTCCACGCCGCGGAAGCCGCCCTTTTCGCACATGACGCGCCCGTAAAAGGTGTTCGGATCGTCCACGGTGACGCCCTTGAAGGTGGAGATCGAGTCCCCGAGGACGGAAAAGCGCTTGCCGGTATAGTCCATGTCGGTATCCCTCCCGAAAATCTTTGGCTTTTCCATTATAATGTGATATGATGCCATTTGCAAAGAAAATCGGAGGTGACAGGGCATGGAACGGGACTTTCCCCGGCTCACAGTGACGAAAAAGGCGGAAAAGGCCATCCGCGGCGGACATGTCTGGGTGTACGGCGACGAGGTGACGGACGATAAAGGCGGCTGGACCGACGGCGACGTGGTGGACGTATACGCCCCGAACGGCAAATGGCTCGGGGCGGGCTTCGGGAACCATGTCTCGAAGCTGCGGGTACGGCTGCTGTCCCGGAACGGCAACGACCGATTCGACGAGGCGTTCTTCCGACGCCGGGTGCGTTACGCCGTGCAGTGCCGCCGGGAGGTGATGGGGACGGACTTTTCCGCCTGCCGCCTGGTGTTCGGGGAGGCGGACGGCCTGCCCGGCCTCACCGTGGACCGCTACAACGACGTGCTCGTGACGGAGGTGCTCTGCGCCGGGACGGACCGGAGGAAGGCGCTCCTTTACGACGCGCTGCTTTCCGAGCTGGCCGGGGAGGTCACCGCCGTTTACGAGCGGAGCGACAGCCCCCTCCGCGCCAAGGAGGGTCTCGCCCCCTGCGAGGGCTGGATGGCGGGCGAGGGCAGCGGCAGCACCGTCATCACGCAAAACGGCGCGCGCTTTCTCGTGGACTACGTCGGCGGGCAGAAGACGGGCTTTTTCCTGGACCAGAGCCGCAACCGCGCGGCGGTGCAGCGCCTGGCCGCGGGAAAGCGGGTGCTGGACTGCTTCACCCACACCGGCGGCTTCGCCATCCACGCGGCCCTGGGCGGCGCGGCAAAGGTCACGGCGGTGGACGTCTCCGCCGCCGCGCTGGACACCGCCCGCGAAAACGCCCGGCTGAACGGCGTCGCCGTCGATTTCGTCGAGGCGGACGTCTTTGACCTCCTGGACGGGCTCCTGGAGGCCCGCCGCCGGGAGTTTGACCTCATCGTCCTGGACCCGCCCGCCTTCACCCGCTCGGGCGCGACGGTGAAAAACGCCTATCACGGGTACAAGGAGATCAACCGCAAGGCCATGCAGCTCCTGCCCCGCGGCGGCTATCTCGCCACCTGCTCCTGCTCCCACTTCATGACGGACGAGCTCTTCCGGGCCATGCTTCGGGAGGCCGCCGGGGACGCGCACGTCTCCCTCCGCCAGCTCTACGTCGGCCGCCAGGGCCCGGACCACCCCATCCTCTGGGGCGTGCCGGAGACGGACTACCTGAAATTCTATATTTTCCAGGTCGTTTGAAGATTCCGGTTGCAAAGTCGGAAATCTGTGCTATAATGATTACAATTTGGTTACAGATTCGCGTATTTGGGAGGAAGCATCCATGAGCCGCAACGATCTCGGCCCGGAATGGGACAACGAGGAGCTCGACTGGCTGAACGACCTGCTGGAAGAGAAGGCCGCCGTGCCGGACCCCGCGCCGGCGGAAGCGCCGCGCCCGGCGGAGCCGGAGCCGACGTTCGTCCGGGAGGAGCCGGTCCCGTCCGATTTCATGGACTTTGAAAAGGAGCCCGCGGAGGAGATTCCGACGCCCCGCCGTTCCGCGCCCCGGCAGGAGACGCCCCGGCAGGAGCCCCCCCGCCGTTCGGCCACGGCGGAGCGTCCCGCGGCGCCGAAGCGCGCGCGGGCGCAGAGCGTGCCGCCCGCCGTGTCGGAGCGCCAGCGCGCCGAGAGCACGGGCCGTCCCGCCTACCGCCGCCGCCGTCGCTCGAACGCGCCCATGATGGTCCTGATCGTGGTCCTGGCTCTCGGCATGGTGTTTTCCGCATGGCAGCTCGGCAAGATCTTCCTCAATTACCACAAGGACCGCACGGCCTACAGTGACCTCATCGACAGCGCCGTGACCGCCAAGCCCACAGCCGCGCCCGCTCCCACGCCCGAGGCCCAGACCGCCGACGCGCCCGCCCCCACGCCCTTCGTCTCCGAGATCCCCCTGGAGGTCGACTGGGACATGCTGCGCTCCATCAACTCCGACGTCGTCGGCTGGCTGTACTGCCCGGGCACCATCATCAACTACCCCGTGGTGCAGGCGGCGGACAACGAGTTCTACCTCAACCACGGCTTCGACCGGCAGTCCAACACCGCCGGCGCGCTGTTCGTGGATATGGACTCCGCCCTGGGCGTCGTCCAGTCGAACTACATCATCTACGGCCACAACATGAAGGACAACTCCATGTTCGGCACCTTCAA
>CAJOIG010000162.1:0-2934 GCA_905234575.1 uncultured Oscillospiraceae bacterium | reverse complement strand
CCCTCGATGTACTACCTCACGCCGAACGTGTGCTACCGCGTGGACCTCTTCGGCATCCACATCGTCGAGGGCACCATCGACAACTACCCCGTGTTCTTCGGCAGCCTCACGGAGTACCAGGGCTACATCGACCGGATCAGCTCCAGCTTCTACTGGTTCAAGCGCGAGCTCCAGACCACGGACTACCAGCTCATGACCCTCTCCACCTGCACCTCCGCCGCGGGCTACAGCGACGCCCGCCTGGTGCTGCACGGCGTGATGGTCCCCATCCAGTAAATCGGACACAAAAAGTCCCACCCTTTCCCGTGCCGGGAGAGGGTGGGACTTTGCTTTCCTTGCATTTTATTTCTTTTTCCGTCCGCGTATCCACACCGCGGCGCAGGCGGCCAGCGTCAGCACGGAGATCGCCGCGCCGGGGAGGAGCCCCGCCGGGACATACCGCAGCTCCACCGTGTGCGCGCCGGGCGTCACCGAGAGCGCCATCAGGCAGTCCTGCGCCCGCAGCGGCTCCGCGCGCTTCCCGTCCAGCGTGACGCGCCAGGACGGATCGAAGGGCAGGGTGAAGACGAGCAGCCCGTCCTCCGCCGGGGCGCTGAAATGCCCGATAAAGTGGGCGGCGTCGATCTTCGTCAGCGGGCAGCCGCCGCTCCGCAGGGCCGCGGCATACCGGGCGAGCGTCCCGGCGTCCTCCGTGGCGAAGGCGGCATGGGCGACGGTCAGGTCCGCCGAGGCCTGCAGCTTCACGGTCACGGTGTCGCCCGCGCGGTAGTCCCCGAGGTACACGGTGCCGTTCGTCTGGGCGGTGGCGTACCACGCCCGCAGGGCCCCGTCCGCGAAGAGCATCACGCCGGGCCAGTCCGGGATGGAAAACTCAGCGTACAGCGGTCCGTCCGCCCGGACCGCGACGGTGTAGGTGAGGGACGCGGGCGTCGGCTCCGCGCGGGTGAAGCGGTCGCCGTCCCTTGTGAAATTCTCCAAAGCGGGCTCGCCCGCGTCGGCGAAGCGGAAGACGCTCCCCCCGACATCCGGCGCGGCGGCGGCATACAGGGCGTTCAGGCCGGCGAAGCTGTCCGCCGCCTCGACGGGTGCGGCAAAGCCCGGGTCCGCCGTCCAGGCCGCGGGCAGGGCGTCGGCGTTCTCGAGGACCCGATAGCCCCCCGCCTCGCCCAGAAGCTCGTAGCCCTTGGCGTCCGCGTTCGTCACGAGATACCGCACGCCGAGGAGGGTGTCCGCCGCGGCGGTGACGCCCGCGCCGTACTGGACCCAGAGGTCCTCGTACCGGTCAAAGCCCAATCGGTCCAGAAACTCCAGGCTGTCCTGCGCCAGGGTGGAGCCGTAATGGGAGACGCCGTCGTAGCCGAACAGCATCGGCTCGCAGCGGTCCATCTCGAAGCTGTCCGTGCTCTCGGTGCGTAAAAGCTCCGAGCTTCGGGGCCGGAGGGCCAGGGCCTCGGCCTTGGCCCCGGCGTAGGCGGCGAAGGCGGCGCGGTCCGGGGCCTGGGCATAGAGCGCGGAGAAGGTCCCGGCGGCGCTCCCCGCGAGCTCGGCGGCATGGACGAGGAGCAGGACGATCCCGAGGCCGGCAAGCAGACGGCGGCCCAGATCCGGCTTTCGCAGCAGACCAAGCAGGAGGCAAGAGGCCGCGCTCACGCCGAGACCGACGGCGGCGTTCGTCCAGGAGGCGTAGTCATACGTCCGCCCGGCGAAGGCCAGCGCGCCCACGGCCGCCAGCACCGCCGGCGGCAGCAGGAGCTGCCAACCCCGGGTGCCGGTCCGGAGCTCGGCGAGCTCGTGGTCCGCCGCCGCCGCCAGCAGGAAGCTCCACAGGAACGAATACCGCGCGTTGTACCAGATCGGCATGTTGAACCCGTGCCATACGAGGTCCGGCGCGGTGAGGAGCATGCTGCCGGCGAGCACCAGCAGAAGCCCGCCCGTAAGGAGCCGCCGCCGCGCGGGCACGGCGCGGTTGGCGAAATACAGCACCGCGAGCGAGAGCGTCACGGAGCCGGTGAAGATCTGCGGTGCGCCCTCGGGCATGATCTCCTCGTACCGGAAGGCGCCCGGGAAGAGCTTCGTCAGAAGCCGCGGCAGGCCGCAGCGCGGGTCCAGCGTCAGAACGCTCAGGGAAAACGACGCCTTGCCGCTTCGCAGGGACAGAAACGCAGGCAGCAGCAGCACCGCCGCCGCCCCGCCCGCGGCGAGGCTCGCCAGCACGAAGCGCCGGAGGATCCGAACCCTGTCCGTCCGGGGGGCGGACAGAAGCTCCGCCAGGAAAAACAGCACCGAAAACAGGCAGAGGATATAGCCGATGTAGAAATTCGTCAGCAGCGCCGCTGCCAGGGCGATCCCGTACAGTCTGGCCGACCCCTCCGGCGCCGTCAGCCGGGCGATGCCGAGCGCCACGAGCGGCAGGAGGATGACCCCGTCCTGCCAGAGGTAGTTGAAGCTGTACGCCGTCATGTACGCCATGAGGGCATAGGCCAGCGCCGGGACCAGACAGCGGGGAGCATAGTCCCGGCGGCCGCCGGCGTAAAGGCACATCGTCAGCCCGCAGAGCCCGGCGCGGAGGATATACAGGAGCCCCGCGGCGTCATACAGGCGCTCCCGGGGGAACAGGCAGACGAGAAGGTCCAGCGGACTTGCGAGATAATACGCGAACACCCCGAGCATGTTCCCGCCGAGGCACATGCTCGGCAGGTAAAAGAGGCTCGCCCGGCCCGCCCATATATCCCGCAGGGAGCCCAGGAAGGCGACGTACTGGTGGGACATGTCCATGACGCCCATGGTGCGCCCGCCGAAGGGGGCGAGCCCCTCCGCCGCGAACACCCCCGCGAGCAGCGCCGCCGGCAGCAGAAAGGACAGCAGCAGGATCTGCGGTTTTCGGAGATTTTTTTCCATCGTTCCGTCGCTCTTTTCCGGGCAGAATAGAGAATA
>CAJOIG010000161.1 GCA_905234575.1 uncultured Oscillospiraceae bacterium | reverse complement strand
GTCCTGGTGTTCGGGTCGCTGCTGTACTTCCTGCTGTACGACGTCGGCGCCTTCAAGAAGCTGCAGACCTATATCATCATCACCCAGGCCGTCGCCATGACGATCTACATTCTCTTCCCCAGCCGGCAGGACCTGCGCCCGGAGGTGTTCGTCCGGGACAATTTCCTCACCCGGCTCATGGCATTCATCTACGGCTTTGACACCAGCACCGGCGTCTGCCCGTCCCTGCATGTCGGCTACTCACTCGGCATCGCCTCCGTCTGGCGCAAGAAGACAAACACGCCCGTCTGGTTCAAGGTCTTCGTGATCTTCTCCGTCGTGATGATCTCCATGTCCGTCTGCTTCGTGAAGCAGCACTCCGCGCTGGACGTTCTCGCCGCGCTGCCCCTGTGCGCGCTGGCCGAGGCTCTCGTCTACGGCAAGGACTATTGGCTTCCCCGCCTGCGGAGGAGCGCGGACAAGCGCTGAGCGACCCGTGCGTTTTCTGTTTGACAAACGGAACCGGATCCGGTATAATAATCTTACATTTTATTAATATTTGCTGAAAACAGCGTCTCACCATACGGTCGACCCCCGACCATTTGAAGGGCTGGTGACGTTATGGGCTTTTCTCAAGAGACCTTCCTTTTCTTGTTTTTTCCGCTGTCCATCGTACTCATGCTGGCGGTATCCCGGCTGGGGAACGTAAAGGCGGAAAACGCCGTGCTCACGGGGCTGAGCCTGGTTTTTTACGCCTGGGTGGGCTGGGACACGCTGCTGCTGTTCATCGTGCTGTGTCTGCTCGTATACCTCATGGGCGGGCTGGCTCACGCTGCCCGGGGAACCGAAGCGGGTCGTTCCAGCCGGACCTGGCTCCGCGCGGCGATCGCCCTTCTGACGGCCGTGCTGGTCTATTTCAAATACGCATCTGCCGCGGCAGACCTGGTGCGGGATGTCACCGGGCTTTCGCTCTCCATGAGAACGCTTGCCCTCCCCCTTGGTCTGTCGTTTTTTATTTTTGAGGCCATCTCCTATCTGGTGGATATTGCCCGGGGCGAAGCGCCGCCGGGAACGCTGCTCGAAACCTTTACGTTTCTATCCCTGTTCCCGAAGCTGACCTCGGGACCCATCATCCTGTGGCGGGATTTTGCGCCTCAGCTCTCCCGGCGCAAAATCACCCTCTCCGGCGTGGGCGCGGGCCTGGAGCGCCTCACGATCGGGCTGGCGAAAAAGACGATCCTGGCGGACACCTTTGGAGCGCAGATCGCGCTCATAGAAAAAGGAATGGCGGGCGCCGGCGTGGATACTCCGACGATGTGGCTCCGCTGCCTCCTGTATTTCTTTGAGCTGTATTATGATTTTTCCGGCTACTCGGACATCGCCATCGGTCTCTGCACCGCTTTTGGGTTCTCGGTGAAGGAGAACTTCCGTTTCCCCTACCTGTCCAAGTCCGTCACGGAGTTCTGGCAGCGGTGGCATATCTCCCTGGGAAGCTGGTTTCGGGAGTATGTATACATCCCGCTGGGCGGCAACCGGCGAGGCAACGTGTATCTCAATCTCCTTGTCGTTTTCCTGCTCACGGGCCTATGGCACGGCTCGGGGTGGACGTTCCTCTTATGGGGCGCGGTCCACGGCCTGTGCGTCGCGGCGGAGCGGGCGATTCGGAACAAGAGCCGGTATCGCCGGATCCCGGACCTGATCAAATGGCTGGGAACAATGGCCGTCGTCTTCCTGGCCTGGGTGCTGTTCATGTCCCCCAGTCTGCGCGCGGCCGGAAAGACCTATGCGGCGCTTTTCGCGCCGATGACGAACCGGGCGCTGAACTACACCTGGCGCTTTTATCTCACAAAGAAGATCGCCCTGCTGCTGGGCATCGCCGGCGCGGGCGCCGTGATGGGGGCGGTGCGGCTGCCGTCCGGCGCGGCGAGGCTCCTCTCGTCGGACGCCGGCCTAGTGATTCGGCGGACCGTGTGTCTTGCGCTGTTCGCGCTGGACATTCTGTTCGTGGTAAATTCGTCGTACAGTCCCTTTATGTACTTCCAGTTTTGACGCTATGAAAAAGAGACAAACGATCCTTAACGCGGTTTTTATCCTCCTGCTTCTCGCGCTCCTGCTGACGCCGCTCGCGCTGACGGACACCCGGGCGGGCGTCGTTTCGGAGATCGACAATCGCAAGCTGCTCGACGCGCCGCTGTTCGGAGAGGCGGGCTTTCCCGCAGACTTTGAGGCATATCTGGGGGATCGGATCGGGCTTCGGAGCGTGATGGTAAACGCGTATAATCTCCTCAACGACGCCGCGGCCGGCGAGCTGACGCATCCGCTCTACACCTATGGACGGGACGGATATGTCTTTTTCAAGATGCACGACAACATTCCGTATGGCAGCTTCCACCGGACCTTTGCCGAGATGGTGCGGAAAATGCAGGAATACTGCGAGACGCGGGGCTGCCGGTTCTATTTCATGTTTGAGCCGGAAAAGACCTCCGTTCTCCGCCGCTACGCGCCCGCCGGCGTGAACTACGACGACTCCTGGGTCGACGAAATGACGGCGTACATGGAGGAGCTGGGGGTCCAGTGCATCAACAACCGGGAGCTGCTGACGGAGCTGAGCTACCGTGAGCCCGTGTTCAACCGGCAATACGACGCCGGTCACTGGAACGACCTGGGCTGCTTTTACGCGACCAACCATCTGCTGCGACGCATCGGCGAGGATTTTCCCTCCGTGACAGAGCTGACGCCGGAGGAGTTCGAGATCGGCGAGGTCCTGCAGCGGACGCTGCCGGTGTCGGAGTTCGTGGTGAACGAGGCGGTCCCATCCTTCACCTGGACAGGCTCCTTCACCGATTGGTCCAGCGCGTTTTACAAGGATCTGGACCTGGATTACCGCTATGGACATATCCACTGCTATGAGAACGACACGGCAGGCGCGGAGAAGCTTCCCAAGATCCTGATGTTTCAGGGGAGCTACTATAACTCCCGGCCGCAATTCCTGCTGCCCAGGACGTCCGAGTACGTCGGCGTCCACAACTACCAAAACGTTCTGAATCTCGATTATTACTTCAACATCTTCCAGCCCGAAGCCGTCGTATTTGAGGTCACGGAGTACACCTTTCTGGATCTTTATTTCGATTTGGAGGGCATGGCGTCGGTCGATTGGAACCCGGCGCTGACCGATGCCCGGGCTGCCCTGGAGGCAGCGGAGCCGTTCACGATCGACGAGCCTCTCGCTCTGGCGGAGGGCGATGGGCTCGACCGTGTTTTTCTTGGCCGCCGCTTTTCCGACGCTCGGTATATCTATCTGATCGCCGGAGACCGCGTATACGATCTGCAGGAGGACGGCGCGGGTCTCTGGGAGACCGGACTCCCCCATGGCGCCGTATCGCCCGGGGAGGAGGCCGCTCTGCTGGTGGAGGATTATGACGGAAAACGCCTGCGCTGCCCTGTTTGGGTCCGGGAGGCCGCCGATCTTACGGATCTCGATGTCGGATCGAGCAACGTGACCCTCGATCCGGCGTCGGGAGGATACCAGCTGACGACGGATATACCTCGCAACCGTTTCAGCAGCGTGGTGCTGCAGCTGCTCCGAACGGATCCGTTTGAATATCTCACAGCGCTGGACGCCACCAACCACACCGGGGGGGTGCACGGCCTGTACCTTCACGAGGAAGACACCGGATGGTACTGCTTTTGCCTGAAAGGGAACACCAACCTCCAGGACGAGGTGGTAAACTGCTGGCTGTATCTCGAACAAGGAACCGTATACGCCTATTCCTTCCGGGTGGATGAACTGGATCCCCGCCATGTGACGCTGAGCGGCTTTACGGTACTCGCTGCCCGGTCTTGATCGGGCGCCGATGGCCCTCCGCCGCGGCGTGACGCAGCGACCGCCGTCCCGAGCATCGGGGCGGCGGTCGTTTTGTTTTGGTTCATGCCTCCGGCGGAAGCATGGCGTTCAGGAGGAGCTGGTGGATCTCGGGATACTTCCGCTTGAGGGAGATCACATGCCCCTCGGCGTCCA
>CAJOIG010000160.1 GCA_905234575.1 uncultured Oscillospiraceae bacterium | reverse complement strand
TCGTCCTTGACGGGCGTCAGCCCGCCTGCGTCCTCCGCCTCGTCTGGCGGCGTTTTCCCTCGCTGCTCGGTGTCAGTTTTCAATCAAGGATTGGTATGACATCGATAAAAATACCGGGGACGTTCCTCATGGGAGCGTCCCCGGTACGATTCTATTTGGGATCAGTCCCGGAAGTGGGGCGTGCCGCCCCGGGTCAGGATCTCGTTTTTGAAGGCGGCCTTGTCCTCGAACATCTTCGCGTCCGCAGCGGAGAGCACCGCGTCGATGCTTTCCCCGGGACTCCGCATGGCATAGCCGAAGGCGCAGGTATAGGGCGTTTTGGCAAAGCTCTCCCGCATGTTTTCGATCATGGTCCGGTGGGCCTCCTCCGAGAGCCTGTGGCAGACGATCACGAACTCGTCCCCGCCGACGCGGTAGACGACGCCGCCCTTCGCGCAGTCTTTTTTCAGGACGTCGCCGATGACCTTCAGCGCCTTGTCGCCCGCCTCATGCCCGAAGTTGTCGTTCAGGTATTTCAGCTCGTTCATGTCCACGGAGATGACGCCGGTGATGTCCTTCTCGTCGGTGGACAGGTCCTGGTAATAGCCCTGGCGGTTCAGAAGCCCGGTCAGCGGGTCGATCTTGGCCAGGTGGATATAGAAGAACACATAGTACAGCAGGATCGCGGAGGTGAACATCGCGCTGTAATCCTGCTCGACCTCGAAAATCATGTAGAGCGCCGCGCCCAGCAGCGGACCGAGGACGATGAACCACGCGGCGACCCGGTTGATCCGCGGTGCCCGCCGGAAATACAGGAGGTTCTGGATGAGGAACACCAGACTGTAAAGCCCGAAGAGCAGATACGGCCAGCTGCTCAGCGGCCCGCCCTGATACTTGTTCTCCTCCGTGAACCAGCAGACGAGGTGGGTCCACTGGGAGGAATAGAATAGCGGAAGGCTCAGAAGCCAGGGGGTCAGAAGAAGCAGCAGCTTCCAGCGGGTCCGCTGCTCCGGCGCCGTGATGAACATGAGCACCACCAGCACGACGGGGTAGATGGAATACAGGCTGGCCGTCAGCAGGGGGCGGGCCAGGCTCAGCTGCGGGAAACTCTGCGTCCACTGCTCCAGGCTGAAGAGCAGCGATTCCGCGAGCAGGAGGAGCACGATGGTCCGGGTCAGCCGTCTCAGCCGCGACGAAAGATGCGCGCTGATCTCCAGCAGGACCGCAAGGCCCACCAGCTCATAGAGCATATCATAATTTTGAATAATGTATTCTGTGTACATGGCAGAAAGCTTCAACGGAGCGTCACGGTCAGACGCACGGGGTTGTGGTCGGAGTTCACGAAATCCAGGTCCAGGGTCTCGAGGCTCTCCACGGCGAGATTCTCCGAGACGATGAAGCCGTCGATCATATAGAACTGGAAGTCGGGGTCGGACCGGTCATAGGCCCGGTCCAGGGAGCGGCAGGTGGGGTGCGTCGTGTCCATGAGGAACTGCCAGCCGGAACCGAAGGCGTCGGCGTCGAGCTCGCCGCACTCCCAGAGCCCGCCGCCCCGGAGGGGATACATGCTGGTGTCCACGCTCGAAAAGCTCTGGTTGAAGTCCCCGCCCGCGATGACGTAGTTGCCCTTTTCGGCCTCGGCCTGCATGAGCTCCGCCAGCATGTTGGTCTGGGCGAGCTTGCCCTCGCCGTCGTCGTAGGCCTCCAGGTGGAGGTTTACGAGCACGAGCTCCCTGTCGGACCCCTCCACCGGGATCCGCTCCACCAGCAGGCAGCGCTTGAGGTTCATGGTGCGGACGGGCCAGGTGAAGGGGCAGGGAAGCTGGATGCGCCGCGCGCTCTCCGCGTCAAATCTCGTCAGCGTCGCGACGCCGGAGTCGATGTGGCCCATGGGCGGCCAGGGATAGGGCATGAACAGCACGCGGAAGTTCTGCGCGAAGGCGGCCTGGTAGGCGGGGTTCGCCGCCTGCACCGCCGTCAGCTCGTCGATGTGCCAGCTCCGGGTGGAGTTGCGGTCGATCTCCTGGAGAAAGGCCACGTCCGGATCGACGCTACGGATGAGGTCCGCGACGGCCTGGGTGTTTTTCTGCACCTGGGCCTTGTCCTGGGTGCGGACGCCGGTGCCGCCGTCCATGAAGAAGTCCGCGGTCTCCGAGAGCCCGCCGTAGCCCATGTTCCAGCTTAGGACCGTGAGGCTCTGCCCCACCGTGGGCGCCGATTCCCCCTTTCCCGCCAGAACGACCGGCTCCTCCGCCGCCGGGCGGTACTCCGCGAGGGACGCCGCCGCGAGGAACAGGAGGACGAAGCCGACCAGGCAGGCCAGGACGATACCGACGATCTTCAGCGCTTTTTTCATGGGAAATCCCTCCTCAGGAATAGGTTTTCAGCACGGCGGCGACCGCCGCGGGGTCCAGCGCCCGCCAGCCCGTCCAAGGTCCGGGCGGCGAATCGTAGTCCGCGAGGGCCTTTTCGTAGATGGTCACGCTGCGCCATGTCCCGTTTTTGAAGCCCGCGTTCCGCGTCACGCCCGCGACGTGGAAGCCCATGCCGAGGTGGAAGCGGTCGCTGGGCTCGTTCGGCGTGGTGACGAGGGCATAAGCCGTGCGGACGTTCTGCATGCGCAAAAGGTCCATGACCGCGGCGTAGAGCTTCCGCCCGATCCCCCGGCCGCGGGCGTCCCGGTCGAGATAGACCGACAGCTCCGCGCTCCACTGATAGGCCGCCCGCTCGGCAAAGCGGTGGGCGTAGGCATAGCCCAGGGGGATCCCGTTTTTTTCATACACGAGATAGGGGTAAACGGCCGAGATGTCCTCGATGCGCCCGCGGAACTCCGCCGGGCTCGGCAGCGTATACTCGAAGGTGATGGAGGTGCCGATGTACTGCCCGTAGATGGCGAGCAGGGCCGCGGCGTCCGCCGGGACCGCCGGTCGGAGCATGGGGCATCCCCCCTTTCTAACCTCTTATTATAAAGTAAATCTACGTTCCCGGCAAGGTTTTCCGGGGAAATCCTTGACAAATATTCAACAAAATAGTATGATTTGTATAACAAAACATACTATTCGGAGGAATCCTTATGAAAACAAAGCCCAAGGGCAAGTACGCCTGGTCGGTGACGGTGGGCGAGAAGGGGCAGATCGTCATCCCGAAGCAGGCGAGGGCCATCTTCGGCATCGAGCCGGGGGACAGCCTGCTCCTTCTGGGGGACGAGAAGCGCGGCATCGCCATCCCCCCGAAGGACAGCATGACGGAGCTGTTTTCCACGATTTTCGAAGGAGGCGGAGAGGAATGACCCCGGCCCTGCAGATCGACGGCCTGCAAAAGACCTATCCGGGCTTTTCCCTGGGGCCCGTATCCTTCTCCGTGGAGCCCGGCAGCATCGTGGGCTTCATCGGGCGAAACGGCGCCGGCAAGACCACGACCCTCAAGTCCATCCTGCACATCGTCCACCCCGACGCCGGGAGCATCCGCTATTTCGGCGAGGATTTCGAGGGGAACGAACGGAGCCTCAAGCAGCGCATCGGCTTTGCCGGGGGCGCGGTGGACTGGTATCCCCGCAAGCGCATCCGGGACATCCTGGATGTGACCCGGCGGTTTTACCCGAACTGGGACGAGGCCGCGAACCGGAAGTACCTGGACGCCTTCTCCCTCGACCCGATGAAGACCCCGCGGGAGCTGTCCGAGGGCATGAAGGTGAAGCTGAACCTCGCCATCGCCCTGTCCCACCGGGCGGAGCTGCTGCTGCTCGACGAGCCGACGAGCGGCCTCGATCCCGTGTCCCGGGAGGAGCTTCTTGACATCTTCGGCCTCCTGCGGGAGCGCGGCACGGCGATCCTGTTTTCGACGCACATCACGTCGGACCTGGACAAATGCGCGGACAGCATCGCCTACATCCGCAAGGGGCAGCTCGTGGCGGCGGAGTCCCTGGCGGACTTCCGGGCGGCCCACGGCGGCGCGGTGCTTGACGACATCATGGTGCGCTATGAGAAGGAGGATTTCCGTGAAAAACTTGCTGAGTAAGGAGCTGCGGCTCGC
>CAJOIG010000159.1 GCA_905234575.1 uncultured Oscillospiraceae bacterium | reverse complement strand
CGCACGCATCCGACCATGTTCCTGCCCCACGGCGTGAATGTGAAGTACGCCGCCGCCGTGAAGGCTGCGGGCGTGAAGACCCCGGTCGTCACCCTGGGGGCCATCAACACCCCCGAGCTCGCGGAGCAGATCCTCGCCGAGGGCAAGGCGGACATCGTCGCCATGGCTCGCACGCTGATCGCCGACCCGCACTTCCCGGAGAAGGCGTCCCAGGGCCGCACCATGGAGATCACGCCCTGCCTGCGCTGCCTGGACTGCTTGACCGGGATGCACACCGGCGAGCACTTCCAGTGCTCCGTGAACCCGTCCGCCGGCCGCGAGCTGCGCTACCGCAACTATGTCCAGCCGGTGGAGAGGCGCAAAAAGGTGCTCGTCGTCGGCGGCGGCCCTGCCGGCCTCGAAGCGGCTGCCACGGCGGCAAAGCGCGGACATGACGTGACCCTCTGCGAGCGGTCCGGCAAGCTCGGCGGCTTTCTGAAGTTCACGGACTACGACGACCTCAAGATCGACCTCTGGCGGCTCAAGGAGCACCTCGTCTACATGGCGGAGCACTCCGGCGCGAAGATTCTTCTGAACACCGAGGTCACCCCGGAATATGTGAAAGAGAACGGCTTCGAGGCCGTCATCCTGGCCGCCGGTTCTCTCGCGGCCAAGCCTCCGATTCCCGGCCTCGACGACCCCCGGGTGCAGCACGCCACCGTGGCCTACACCCAGCTCGATAAGCTCGGGCATCACGTCGCGGTCCTCGGCGGCGGCCTCATCGGCTGCGAGACGGCGCTGTTCCTCGCGAAGGCGGGGCACGAGGTCACCATCGTCGAGATGCTGCCCGCCATCGCCCCCGAGGCCAACTGGATGCACAAGGAGGGCATGATGCAGGCCTTCCGGGAGACCCCGAGCCTGCATGTCCGCACCGGCATCCGCGTTACCGGCATCGACGACGGATCAACTGTCCACGCTTTGGATTCCGATGGAGCTGAGCATGTGATCGAGGCGGATTCCGTCATCTACGCTCTCGGCCTGCGGTCCAACATGGACGCGTACGAAAGCCTGTTTTATTCCGCGCCCCAGGTCATCGCCGTGGGCGACTGTCTGCGCGGCGTGAAGCCCAAGAAGACCCGGGAGGCTATGCTGGAGGGCTATTGGGCGGCCATCCGGCTGTAACATCATTTGGAAGGAGACGTAACATGCTAGTAGGAAATGTTCTGGAAAAGACCGACGCTGTCAGCGCGTGGCAGCTCTGCGCAGATAAGCTCGCGGACTGGGTCCGCTCGAGCTGGCTCGGCCATCAGCACGAGGGCATCCTGAAGTTCGAGGACGCAATGCCGGAGGACCCGAACGCGCTGAGCGGTCTGCGGGCCGAGGGCTTCGGCGAGGTCGTCGGCCTCGACTACATATTCAAATGGTGGGGCGGAAACGATCCCGAGGAGCTCGGCGGCGTGGTGGACGTCATCTGGAAGGTCCTCGAGGACGGGTCGATCACCTGCTATCGCACCTGGATCAAGCTCGCGGAGCGGGACTTCACGCTCGCGCTGTACCGCGAGGAGGGAGCCAAGCGGGAGTTTAACCGCAAGTGCTTCCGCGAGGCCTTCGCTCAGTGGCAGGCCCTGTTCCGGAATCTTTAAATCGGAGGCGCGGAAATGCTGAAAAAGCGGATCGTTGAAGCATGCACCCCCTGGGTGGTCGAGCGCACCGAACGCCTGTATGAACTCATCCTGCGGGAGGGCGCGGAGATCAAAGCGCCGGAGGGAAAGTATCTGACCCTGACGGTCAACGGCTGCGGCCGCGAGATCAAACCAGGTCATTACAAGGGCGAGATCGTGATGGCGGTCACCGACTATTACGAGATGCCGGCCCACGGCCTGAAGCTGAACTTTGCCGAGATGTTCGCGGAGATCCGCGGCGAGAAGCTGGATACCGAGGCGCTCCGGACCCCGGTGAAGGCGGCCGCCGTCGTCCGGGACAATAAGGTGGTCGCCGGGCAGACGAACCCCGCCATCGTCCAGAACGGCGTCGTGGGCGACCGGGAGACCGACGGGGTCTACATCGCCTCCACCGAGGAGGACCTCTGCGGCATCATCGTGGAGGGGAACTCCCGCTATACCATCAAAAACTCCCGCTTCGACATGGAAGGGAACGGCCACGACGACTGGCTTGGCAAGGGCACGGCGATCTCCGCCTGCGACAACGCGGAGCTTCTGGTGGACAACTGCCAGTTCCACTTCGCGGGGGTGACCCGCTGTACGCTCCAGGCGGGGATGAACTCCCGGGTCACGGTGCGGAACTCCCGCTTCATCAACATGGCCCCGGACGGGACCGACTGGGTCGGCGATTTCAGCTGGCAGAGCGGGATGCGCGGCCACAACCGCCTGACGCAGCTCTCGGACAACGCGGACGTGCTCTATGAAAACTGCTTCATGCACTCGAACGGCTGGGGCCTCTGCTCCATCGACGGCACCGGCGATCCCAAGGTCCGGGACGACGATCCCGCCGAATGGCCGGCGGACGCGAAGCCGGGCTTTGCCGTCACCATGACGCTCAAGGACTGCGACATGACCCTTACCGGACCCCGGCAGCACGGCTACGGCGCCTTCTGCATCGGTGACAACCACATCACCATGGACCACACCCGCTGCGATGTGAACGGTATGCCCATCTTCCTGATGGGGATGCAGGGGAAGGGCCGCTTCGACGTGCTGAACGGCTCGTATATCACCGGACGGCGCTTCGGCGCCTCGATCCTGGACGACGACAATTCGGTCCTGAACATCGAGGATTCTACGTTCAACACCCGGAAATCGAGCATTTGCCTGCGCGGCTCTGCCACCGCCATTCGCATCAAAAACTCGGCCATGATCGCCGGGAACGGCACCATCGTGCAGCTGATGGACAGCGACGAGGCCGGTATGGACCAGGCGGATTTCATTATCCCGGTGGGCGAGCAGGACGTGCGGGATGAGAGCCGGGACCTGGCCCATGTCTCCGCGACCGAGGATGTCACGGTCGATCTGACCGACGATACGCTCTGCGGCAATTTCTATAACTCCACCACGAACCTCCGCGCCTACAGGCGCGTCACCCGCGGCGGCATGGGCAAGCTCCACGACCGTGTGCTGGGCATCATCCCGCCGCCTCCCGCCGACGCGCCTACGCCGGTCATGATGCGCCACAACGGGAACGACCTGAAGGGCGCGATGAACCTGGGCGTCGACCTGCACAACACCACGCTGACCGGCGTGATCTCCTCGGCCTCGCAGGCGTACCGGGAGGGGCTTTACTACATCACCAGCGAGAATATGGACGAGCTCGCCAACGTGACCCAGAAGGCGGCGCCCACGGTCAACAACGGCGTCGTGGTCACGCTGGATTCCTCCTCGGTGTGGAACGTCACGGGCACATGCTATCTCACCGCCCTGACGATCGCCCCGGGCGCAAAGGTCGTCGGCGCCGAAGGGAGCCATCTTACGATGACGGTCGACGGCGCGCCCGCCGCCATCGTCCCGGGTACCTACCGCGGCGCGATCGTCCTGTCGCTGTAAAACGCGCTCCGAGAAAGATGGAATACCTGCACCGTATGTCCACGCCGCTGGGAGGGATCCTCCTGAGCAGCGACGGGGAGGCCCTGACCGGCCTGTGGTTCGAAGGCCAGAAGCATTTTGGCGCGAACCTGCCCCCGGACCGCGAGGAGCGGCCGCTCCCCGTGTTTGAGCAGACCGAAGCCTGGCTCGCCGCTTATTTCGGCGGGACGGCGCCGGACTTCACGCCGCCGCTGTCCCCGCGGGGCACCGCCTTCCGGAAGGAGGTGTGGGACGTGCTGCGGACCATCCCCTTTGGGCGGACGGTCTCGTATGGCGAGATCGCCGCCGTCCTGGCCGGACGGCGGGATCTGCCGCGCCTGTCCGCGCAGGCGGTGGGCGGCGCGGTCGGGCGCAATCCCGTTTCCATCATCATCCCGTGTCATCGCGTGGTCGGGTCCGACGGCGCCCTGGTCGGGTATGCCGGCGGCCTGGATCGGAAGAAAAGCCTCCTCCGCCGGGAGGGCGTCCGGATTCTCCCGAACGGCCATGCGGAGATGA
>CAJOIG010000158.1 GCA_905234575.1 uncultured Oscillospiraceae bacterium | reverse complement strand
TCATGACGCCCGCCTGGGTGCTGACGTGGAGGGCGGCGCGGGGCGCGTATTTCTTCACGGCGGCGATGACGCCGAGGTCCGCGGCGATGACCGCGTCCGCGCCCGCGTCGTCCAGCAGTTCGAGAAAGGCCGGGAGCCCGGCCATGTCGGCGTCGTCCGGCACGGTGTTGCAGGTCACATGCACCCGTACGCCGTGCGCGTGGGCATAGGAGACCGCCTCCCGAAGCGCGTCGTCCGAAAAATTCCCCGCGCCGGCGCGCATGCCGAAGGCGCGGCCCGCGAGGTAGACCGCGTCCGCGCCGTAGGCCACCGCCATTTCGAGCTTCTCCCGGTCGCCCGCCGGGGAGAGAAGCTCCGGTATGCTGTTTTTCGTTCGTTTTTCCATAGCGGGACGATTATACCACAGTCCGCCCCCAAAGGGGAAGCGCGCGGCGGCAAAAATTCGGCGTCCGGGAGACCCCGTATATTTACTGTTTTGACGCCGGGTTTTTTTCGTCGAATGATTGACGAGGGGCGGCCGGAGGTGTAAACTGAATCTATACCATAGATGCCGGAGACTCCGGCAGGAAAGAGGTCGTATCATGCAGAAAAAGCGTCCGATCGTGAAATTCATCGTTTTTGCCGTGCTGACGGCCGCCGTCGCCCTCTGGGGGTCCTCCTCCGGCCTGCTGGACGGCTTGAAGGGCATGCGCCCGGAGGGCCCCGGCCTTGCGAACCTCGCCGGCGTCGCCCTCATGGTCTTCGCCACCCTGGCGGTGGAGTACCTCGTGCTCCTCATCCTCAGCTTCCTCAAGCCCGAGAAGCACCGCGCCCGCACGGCGGTGTCCCTCGCGTCCAACATCGTCCGCTACATCGCCGCCATCGTCATCCTCTGCGGCGTGCTCGCCATGCTGAATGTGGACATCGGCGCCATCCTCGCCGGACTCGGGATCGTCGCCCTCATCATCGGCTTCGGCGCCGAGAGCCTCATCAGCGACGTCGTCACCGGGACCTTCATCCTGCTGGACAACCAGTACAACGTCGGAGACATCATCGAGGTCGGCGGCTTCCGCGGCACCGTGTCCGACATCGGCATCCGCACCACCTGCGTCACCGACACCGGCGGCAACGTCAAGATCATCAACAACTCCGACATGAAGAACATCCTCAACCGCTCGGACAACGTATCCAAGGCGGTCGCGGACTTCAGCGTCCCCTACGAGACCGATCTTCCCGCGGTGGAGACGAAGATCCCCGCGCTGCTGGACTCCATCTACGCCGCCCACACCGACGTGTTCCGCGCCGTCCCGAAGTATCTCGGCGTCCAGGCCCTGGCCGACAGCGCCGTCGTGCTGCGCTTCATCGCCGAGGTGGGCGAGTCGGACATCTACTCCGGCGCGCGGCTCCTGAACCACGATCTGCTCGTGGGCTTCCGCAAGCTCGGCGTGGAGTGCCCGTTCCCGCAGGTCGACGTCCATTCCAAGTGATCCATGGCCGGACCGAACGATGACCGGCGGCGCGTAAGACCGCCGGACCTGGAGATCACGCCGCCGCCCCGGGAGGGGCCGACGGACATGGCGGCGGAGCTTGCGCCGCCTCCGGAGGAATTCCCCCGGCCGGGCACGTCCGCCGCGCCCGAACCGGCGCCGCGGAAAAAGCGCCGTCTGCTGCGGGCCTTCGGGGCCCTGGCCGCCGCGACGCTGGCGGTGTGGCTCTTCGTGCGTCCCGCCCCCGGGACGGGGGCGGCCTCCGCGGAGATTCCCGCCGCCCCCGCCGTCACGGCGGAGCCCGCCGCCCCGGAGCCCACGGCCGTTCCCGAGCCCACCGCGACCCCGGAGCCTACGCCGGAGCCCACGGCCACCCCCGAGCCCACGCCCACGCCGCCGCCCTGGGACATCTATCCCCTCGGGGACGGAGAGATCCAAATCACCGTGTTCGGGGACATGATCAACATGGACTTCTTAATGACCGGCGAGGGCGAGGAGCTTGTGACCTTCCTTCAGGAGACCATTCCCGAATCGGAGTTCACGGAGTTCCCGCTGCCCTATGATATGGTCCCGGAGTCCTATGATCCCTTCGTGTTCCGCGGCTTCTTCCTGCACTACGGCAGCCAGTTCGATCCGGGCTTTGTTCCCGGCTCCAAGTCCTTCGTCGTAGTCCTGGAGGACGTCCTGACCCGGGAGGACGTGGAGCGCGTACCTCCGAACGACGACGGTGTCCGCTATGTGAACATCCACGTCATGTGGAAGGACGAGGATGAGTTCATCACCGATCCGTCCCAGTACGGCATGCCGCTGACCCTGGACGACGGCATGGGCCATCAGACCATCGTCGAGGCCAAGAACCCCCTCTTCTCCGAGGGCTTCACCTGCCTTGCGATCTTCCCGGTCCCGGAGCGGGAGGGCTATACCTTCACCGGCTGGTACGACGAGGACGGCAAACGGGTCGAAGTCGTGAACTATTTCCAGTTCTACGACGAGTACGAGTCGGAGTGGGGCGTCACGATGTATGAAGTAAAACCCTACGTCCTGACCGCCGGCTGGGAGCCGAACGGATAAACACAAACAAAACGACCGCGCTGCCGAAACCCAACGGCAGCGCGGTTTTGTGCTTTGCTGATTGGTTTTGATCAGAGGCCCCGGGCGCGCTTGAGGGGGCGGATGTCCTGTCCGACGAAGGGCAGCTCCTGGTAGTCCCCGCCCAGCCGGGAGGCGATGGCGGGGGTGTAGCGCCGCTCCAGCTCCTCGCGGGAGAGGTTCGTGCTGACGACGGTCTTTTTCCCGGCGAGCAGGCGGGCGTTCAGCAGGGTGTAGAGCGCGCTTTTCGTGAATTCCGTGGTCATCTCCGTGCCCAGGTCGTCCAGGATGAGCAGGTCGCAGTCCGTCAGGCGGCGGATGGCGTCCTCTGCCTCGGGCTTGTCCCGGAACTTCTGGTCCTCGTAGGCGGTCATGGCGGCGACGGTGGTCTCGTACACCACGGAAAAGCCCCGGGCCGACACCACCCGGGCGATGCAGGCGGAGAGGAAGGTCTTGCCGAGGCCCGTGCCGCCCCGCATCAGGAGGTTGGGCGACGTGGGACCAAAGTTCTCCGCGTAGGAACGGCAGATGCTGAGGATCTTCTCCATCTGACGGCGGGCGTCGCCGTTGTAGTAGGTCAGGTCAAAGGTCTCAAAGCGCTCGTCTCCGAGGTTCAGCAGCACCGAGAGCTCGTCCGCCCGGCGCTTGTCGTAGAGCTCGCGCAGGCAGGAGCACATCCGGCCGTCGGCGTAGCCCGTGTCCCGGCATTTTTTGCAGGCCCACGCGCCGTCCAGCCAGTCGGCGGGAAGGCCGTTCTCCGCGAGGAGCTCCGCCCGCCGGGCCTGCAAGTCCAGGCTCTCGGCCCGAATATCCGCGAGGGGGCGTCCGTTCCCGGCGGCGGCGCTCGCCGTCTCGCCCACGAGGGCGGCGAGCCTCGCGTCCGTCTCCCGCAGCGCGGGGATGCGGGCGTAGGCGTCCCGGCGGCGGCGGGTATCCTCCGCCTCGCTCCGGCGGCGGATCGCCTCCTTATCGGCTCGGGCCAGTGCTAACAGTCGTCCGTCCATAGCTTGATCTCCGTTACGACCGGCTGAGGTTTTTCAGCAGCCGGTCCAGCTCGTTTAGGGTCTGTTCGTCGGCCGGGGCGTTTGCCGCCGGGTGAGCGCCGGTGTTGCGGCGCTTTTCGCCGTCGCCCGCCTCGATCTCCTCGGGGGTGTGCAGCCCGGCTTCATGCCAGCGCTTTAGGATGGCGTCGGCGTAGTTCCATTTCATCCCGCCCGTGCGGGTGATGGTCCGGTCCGCCGCGAGGGCGATGCTCTCCGGCGGGAAGCGAAGGTCGAGCCATTCGTTCAGGTAGGCGCGCTCGGTCTTTGTCAGCTCCCGGTCGCGGATGCACAGGGCGTGCTTGAGCTGCCCGATCACCGAGCGGCGCTCCTCCCGCTGACGCAGATACTCCTCCGCGAGCTCCGCGGTCATGAGCTCCCGGTCGAACCACTCCTGGGCGACCTTGTAGATGAAGGCCATGCCCACCGTGCGGCCCGGGCCGTACAGGCGGCGGCTCTCGTCCTTGCAGTACTGCACCAGCAGGAGGATGACCTCCGCCGG
>CAJOIG010000157.1 GCA_905234575.1 uncultured Oscillospiraceae bacterium | reverse complement strand
CGTCGTCGAGGGCGATTCCGCCGCGGGCTCCGCCATCCAGGGCCGGGACAGCCGCTTCCAGGCCATCCTCGCCATGTGGGGCAAGATGCTGAACGTCGAGAAGGCCCGGGCCGATAAGATCTACGGCAACGACAAGCTCTATCCCATGATCGTCGCCCTGGGCGCGGGCATCGGGCAGGAGTTCAACCTCGAAAAGCTCCGCTATCATAAGATCATCATCATGGCCGATGCCGACGTGGACGGGTCTCACATCCGCACCCTGCTTCTGACCTTCTTCTTCCGGTACATGCGGCCCCTCATCGAGAACGGCTACGTCTACTCCGCCGTGCCGCCGCTCTAAGCTGTCCCGCGGCAAGACCCAGCGCGTGGCCTACTCCGACGAGCAGCGCGACGCGATCTCCGCCGAGCTGCGCGGCGACAACCCGAACGCCAAGGTGGACATCAGCCGCTTCAAGGGCCTCGGCGAGATGGACCCGGAGGAGCTCTGGGAGACCACCATGAACCCCGAAACCCGCACCCTGCGCCGCATCACCCTGGACGACGCCGTGAAGGCCGACGAGGTCTTCACCATTCTCATGGGCGAAGAGGTCGAGCCCCGCAAGCAGTGGATCGAGACGAACGCGAAATACGTCGTCAATCTGGACTTTTAAGGGAGGTGACGGAAGAAAATGGCACATAACCGCGACTATAAGCCCGAGGACATCGCGTTCCCCGAGCAGCACATCATCGAGAGCGAGCTTGTCCGCGAGATGCAGACGAGCTACATCGACTACGCCATGTCCGTCATCGTCGGACGCGCCCTGCCGGACGTCCGGGACGGCCTGAAGCCCGTGCATCGCCGCATCCTCTACGCGATGTACGAGGACGGCCTGACCCGCGACAAACCCTTCCGCAAGTGCGCCACCGCCGTCGGCGACGTGCTGGGCCGGTACCACCCCCACGGCGACGCCTCGGTCTACGACGCCCTCGTCCGTCTCGCCCAGGACTTCTCCATGCGCTATCCCCTCATCGACGGGCACGGCAACTTCGGTTCCGTGGACGGCGATCCCCCCGCGGCCTACCGATACACCGAGGCCCGCATGGCCAAGATGGCGGACGAGATGCTCCGCGACATCGAAAAGGACACCGTGGACTGGGACCCCAACTTCGACGAGACGAGGAAGGAGCCCCGCGTCCTGCCGAGCCGCTTCCCGAACCTTCTCGTGAACGGGTCGTCGGGCATCGCCGTCGGCATGGCGACGAACATCCCGCCCCACAACCTGGCCGAGGTCATCGACGCCGCCGTCTGCGTGCTGGACAATCCGGACGCGGCGCTGGAAGACCTCATGCAGCACATCAAGGGCCCGGACTTCCCCACGAAGGGCATCATCATGGGCCGCAGCGGCATCCGCGCCGCCTACGCCACGGGCCGCGGCCGCATCGTCGTGCGCGCCCGCACGGAGTTCGAGGAGTACGGCCGGGACCACCGCACCCGCATCATCGTGTCCGAGCTGCCGTATCAGGTCAACAAGCGCGCCCTGGTCGCCTCCATCGCGGAGCAGGTCCGGGAGAAGCGCCTCGACGGCATCTCCGACATGCGGGACGAGTCCGACCGCAACGGCATGCGCGTCGTCATCGAGCTCAAGCGCGACGCGAACCCCGAGATCGTCCTGAACCACCTCTTAAAGCAGACCCAGCTGCAGACCACGTTCTCCATCAACATGCTCGCCCTGGTGGAGAACCAGACCCAGCCGAAGATCCTGTCCCTGCGCCACATGCTGGACGAGTACCTCGCCTTCCAGGAGCAGGTCATCGCCCGGCGCACGGAGTACGACCTCCGCAAGGCCCGGGAGCGCGCTCACCTGTTGGAGGGCCTGCTCATCGCCCAGGACAACATCGACGAGGTCATCCGCATCATCCGATCGAGCTACGACAACGCCAAGGAAAACCTCATGGCGCGCTTCGGCCTCGACGAGGTCCAGGCCCAGGCCATCTGTGACATGCGCCTCATCGCACTCCAGGGCCTCAACCGCGAGAAGCTGCAAGCCGAATACGACGAGCTCCAGCACAAGATCGCCTGGTACATCGAGCTCCTCGGCGACGAGGAGAAACTCAAGGCCCTCCTCAAGGAGGAGCTCATCGCCATCCGCGACAAATACGGCGACGCCCGCAAGACCGAGATCCAGGACGTCTTCGACGAGATCGACATCGAGGACCTCATCCCGGAGGAGGAGTGCGTCTACACCATGTCCCACAACGGGTACATCAAGCGCCAGCCCGCGAGCGAATACCGCTCCCAGAACCGCGGCGGCCGGGGCATCCGCGCCATGGCCACCCGGGAGGAGGACTATGTGGAGACCGTGTTCACCACCTCGAGCCACGACTACATCCTCTTCTTCACCTCCGCGGGCCGGGCGTACCGCCGCAAGGGGTACCAGATCCCCGAGGCGTCCCGGACCTCCCGGGGCACGCCCATCGTGAACTTCATCCCCGTGGAGCCGGACGAGAAGGTGCAGGCGGGCCTGCACGTCCGGGACATGGACGGCGAGCACTTCATCTTCTTCGTCACCGAGCAGGGCACCGTCAAGCGCATGCGCCTTTCGGAGCTCAAAAACATCCGCAACGTCGGCATCCGCGCCCTGAACATCGACGAGGACGACCGGCTCATCGCGGCCTTCCTCACCGGCGGGGACGACAACATCCTCATCGCCACGGCAAACGGCATGGCGATCTGCTTCCACGAGGTCGACGTCCGGCCCATGGGCCGCACCGCCGCCGGCGTGCGCGGCATCCGCCTCCGGGAGGGCGACCGGGTCGTCGGCGCGGGCGCCGTGCGGGAAGGACAGGCGGTCCTCTCCGTCTCCGAGAACGGCTACGGCAAGCGCACCCCCGCGGAGGAATACTACCGCGGCGGCGAGGTGCAGGGCCGCGGCGGCTACGGCATGAAGAACTACACCATCACCGACAAGACCGGTCTCCTCGTGGACATGGAGATCGTGGACGGCAATGAGGACCTTCTCATCGTCTCGGACGACGGCACCATGATCCGCACGGACGTGGGCTCCGTCTCGGTGTACGGCCGCGCGGCCCAGGGCGTGCGCGTCATGCGGCTCGCGGAGGGCAGCCGGGTCATCTCCGTCGCCTGCACGGAAAAGGCGGAGGCCGAGGAGGCCGAGCCCGCCGAAGCTCCGGCGGAGACGCCCGCAGAATGAAGCAGGTAAGCATCTACACCGACGGCGCCTGCTCCGGCAATCCCGGCCCCGGCGGCTGGGGCGCGATCCTGATCTACAACGGCGTGGAAAAGGTGATCTCCGGCGGGGAGGCCATGACCACCAACAACCGCATGGAGCTCACCGGCGCCATCCGGGCACTTGGCCTTTTGAAGGAGCCCTGCGCCGTGACCCTCCGGTCCGACAGCCAGTACCTCACCCGGGCCGTCAACGAGGGCTGGCTACGCAAGTGGAAGGCCGCCGATTTCACGAAAAAGGGCGGTCTCAAAAACGCCGAGCTCTGGCGGGAGCTGGACGCCCTGCTGCAGGTCCACGACGTGACGTTCATCTGGGTCAAGGGCCACGCGGAGAACGAGTACAACAACCGCTGCGACGCCCTGGCCGTGGCCGAGCGGGAAAAATTCGCCTGATACCGATAAAAATACCGGGGACGTTCCTCATGGGAGCGTCCCCGGTACGATTCTATTTGGTATCAGTCCCGGAAGTGGGGCGTGCCGCCCCGGGCCAGGATCTCGTTTTTGAAGGCGGCCTTGTCCTCGTACATCTTCGCGTCCGCAGCGGAGAGCACCGCGTCGATGCTTTCCCCGGGACCCCGCATGGCATAGCCGAAGGCGCAGGTATAGGGCGTTTTGGCAAAGCTCTCCCGCATGGTTTCGATCATGGCCCGGTGGGCCTTCTCCGGGAGCCGGTGGCAGACGATCACGAACTCGTCCCCGCCGACGCGGTATACGACGCCGCCCTTCACGCAGTCTTTTTTCAGGACCTCGCCGATGACCTTCAGCGCCGCGTCGCCCGCCTCATGCCCGAAGTTGTCGTTTAGGTATTTCAGCTCGTTCATGTCCACGGAGATGACGCCGGTGATGTCCTTTTCGTCGGTGGACAGGTCCTGGTAATACCCCTGGCGGTTCAGCAGCCCGGTCAGCGGGTCGATCTTGGCCAGGTGGATATAGAAGAACACATAGTACAGCAGGATCGCGGAGGTGAACAGCGCGCTGTAATCCTGCTCGACCTCGAAAATCATGTAGAGCGCCGCGCCCAGCAGCGGACCGACGACGATGTACCACGCGGAGACCCGGTTGATCCGCGGCGTCCGCCGGAAATACAGGAGGTTCTGGATGAGGAACACCAGACTGTAAAACCCGAAGAGCAGATACGGCCAGCTGCTCAGCGGCCCGCCCTGATACTTGTTCTCCTCCGTGAACCAGCAGACGAGGTGGGTCCACTGGGAGGAATAGAACAGCGGAAGGCTCAGAAGCCAGGGGGTCA
>CAJOIG010000156.1 GCA_905234575.1 uncultured Oscillospiraceae bacterium | reverse complement strand
GCCTCCCAGGGTGGCGACCAGGACCGCCTTGATGGTGTGCATCCGGTTCTCCGCCTCGTCAAAGACACGGCTCGCCGGGGACCGGAACACCTCGTCCGTGACCTCGCGGATGTCGTAGCCGAGCGCCTTCTGCTGCCGGGCCATGTCGGTGTTGAAGTCGTGGAAGCTGGGCAGGCAGTGCAGGAAGATGCAGTCGGGGTTCTCCGTCGCCGCGAGCAGGTCCATGGTCACCCGATAGGGGGTCAGCAGGGCCACACGCTCGGGGATCTTGTCCTCCTCGCCCATGGAGGCCCAGATGTCGGTGTACAGCACGTCCGCGCCCTTCACGTCCGCGACGTCGGAGGAGAAGCCGATGCTCGCGCCGGATTTCGCGCCCTCGGCGCGGCAGTAGGCCAGCACGTCCTCCGCCGGGGCCAGCTCCGCCGGGCCGAAGCCCAGGTAGTCGATGCCGAGCTTGCAGCAGATGTACATGAGGCAGTAGGCCACGTTGTTCCGCGTGTCGCCGCAGAAGACGATCTTGCACTGGTCAAGGGGCTTTTTCGTGTTCTCCCGCAGGGTCAGCACGTCCGCGAGGGACTGGGTGGGGTGGTCCACGTCCGTCAGGCCGTTCCACACCGGCACGCCGGAAAACCGCGCGAGATCCTCCACGAGGCTCTGGTCGTAGCCGCGGTACTCGATGCCGTCGTACAGGCGGCCCAGGACCCGGGCGGAGTCCTCGATGGACTCCTTCTTGCCGACCTGGGAGCTGCCCTTGTCGAGGAAGGTCACGCCCGCGCCCTCGTCCATCGCCGCGACCTCGAAGGAGCAGCGGGTCCGGGTGGAGGTCTTGTCGAACAGCAGGACGATGTTTTTGCCCCGCAGGCTCTCGCCCACGATCCCGGCGCGCTTTTTCGCCTTCAGCTCCGCGGCGAGATCCAGGAGATACCGGATCTCCTCCACCGTATAATCTTTCAAAGTGAGGAAGGATCTTCCCTTCAAATCGATCGCCATAATACCCTCCCGATCATTCCGATTCTGTCGTATTTCGCATGGCGGAGCGCAGCAGCGCCCCGCATTCCGCCGCCGTCCAGACCACGGGACAGGCGCAGCGGCGATCGGCGGCCGCCGCGGCGAGCTCTCCCGCCTCCTTCAGAAGCCCGTCCTCGACGGGACTGAGCCGGTCCGGCAGGCCGATGCGAAACCACAGCTGCCGCAGCCGCCCGATCAGCGCCGGTGCGCCGCCTTCGATCCCGGCCAGACCCGCCAGCGCATCCAGACGCGGCCGGGCATCTTTGCCATATTTTTCCATTACCAGCGGCAGGAGCACGGCGCAGGCGTCGGAGAACCGGACGTCCGACACCCGGCAGAGGCCCCGGGCCAGCATCCGCGCGTACCCGGTCCCGGCCTGGGACGCGGCCTCGCCCGCGAGCCTCGACGCCGTCATCAGGGCGCTGCGCTCGGCGGGGGTGCCGCCGGTGTTCCAGCAAGGCTCCAGCCCGGAGAGATAGGCCCGCAGGGCGTCCGCCGCGGTGGCGCGGGCGCCGTCGTCCGCGAAGCCGGAGAGATACGCCTCCACGGCAAGGCAGATCCCGTCCGCCGCCTCGCCCGCGAGGACGGGCCGGGGGACGTCCGCCAGAAGCTCCGGGTCCTGGATGAGGAACGGCGGCACCAGCGCCCGGTCCTCGATCACGAAGCTCTGCCCGCTTCGGTCCGCGAAGGCCGCCCAGGCCAGGGATTCCACGCCGGAGCCCGCGGCGGTGGGGACGGCGACGACCGGCGCCGGACGGCGGCGGAGCTTTCCGACGCCCACGAGGCTCATGAGCGCCCGTCCCCGCTCGCCGGCCAGGGCCGCGGCGATCTTGACGAGATCCAGCGCGCCCGCGCCGCCGATCACGAGGAAGCTGTCGCAGGCCTCCTTCGCCCAGGCCAGGCGCAGCTCCTCCGCGGCCTCCTCGGTGGGGCCGTCTCCCGCGTATTCCCACGACGCCCAGGGGAGGTTCCCCTCGGTCAGGGCGTGGACGACACGCTCCCGGACCGGGGCGTCGGCGGGGGCCGAAACGATCATGGGCTTTTTCAGCCGGTTCTGGCGCAGGAGCTGGGCCGCGGAAAACACCGCGCCGGTGCCCTCCTCGACGGTCTGCCGCTCCGGTCGGCGGGCGCGTCCGGCCCGGAGGACCGCCTGCCGGATCCGGCAGCCCGCGGTAGTCAGGATCCCCATAGAAGAGCTCCTTTCCGAAATTGTGACTGTAGTACGCAATTCATCATACCACATTCGGAAAAAATATTGTATACTATTTTTGAGGTGATGCACAATGAAAATCGAATGGCACGGACACAGCTGCTTCCGGCTGGAGACCGCGGAGGGCTCGGCGGTCTTCGACCCCTATATCGACGGGATGGTGCCGGGTCTTTCGCCGCTGCGGCTGACGGCGGACGCGGTCTTCTGCTCCCATGAACACGCCGACCACAACGCTGCGGACAAGGTGACCCTCACCGGCCGGACCCCGACCTTCACGGTGGCGTCTCTGCCCAGCTTCCACGACGACCGGCGCGGCCTGAAGCGCGGGAAGAACACCGTCCGCATCCTCTCCGCCGAGGGCCTTCGGGTGGCGCATCTCGGGGACCTCGGGCACATGCCCGGGAAGAAACTCCTGGACGCCTTGATGGGCGTGGACGCGCTGCTCCTGCCCGTGGGCGGGTTTTTCACCATCGACCCCGTGACCGCGAAGGCCGTCGCGGACGCGGTCGAAGCCCGGGTGGTGATCCCCATGCATTACCGCCTGGGGGGCATGGGCTTTCCCCAGATCGCGGAGCTGTCCGCCTTCACCGATCTCTGCGACAACGTCGTGACCTGCGAGGGGAATTCCCTCGAGCTCACCGCCGATACCCCCGCGCAGACCGCCGTGCTGCGCTATGCCCATGAATAAGTACTACGGTATCGATGTGGGCGGGACCTCCGTCAAGCTGGGGCTTTTCTCCGCGACGGAGCTCCTCGCCAAATGGGAGATCCCCACGGACACGTCGGAGGGCGGAAAAAACATCCTCCCGGACATCGCCCGCTCCCTGCGGGACGAGGCCGTCGGCGCGGCCATCGGCGTGCCCGGGGCCGTGCTGCCGGACGGCACGGTGAACCGCTGCGTGAACCTGGGCTGGCCGGTATGCCGCCCCAGCGACGAGTTCACCGCCCTCACCGGCCTGCCCTGCCGCATGACGAACGATGCGGACGCCGCCGCCCTTGGGGAGGCGTGGTACGGCGTCGGCCGGGGGTATCACAGCATCCTGCTCGTCACCCTCGGCACCGGCGTCGGCGGGGGCCTCGTGCAGAACGGGGTCCTGCTGAACGGCGGGCACGGCGCGGCCGGAGAGCTCGGCCACATCCCCGTGGAGCCCGCGGAGACGGAGACCTGCAACTGCGGGCACCGGGGCTGCCTCGAGCAGTACGCCAGCGCCACCGGCATCGCCCGCCTCGCCCGGCTCGCGGGCCTGGGGGAGCTGACGGCGAAGGACGTGTTCGAGCGGGCGGCCCGGGGCGACGAAGCCTGCGCCGCCGTCGCGGACCGGGCCTGCGACTATCTGGGCCGGGGCCTCGCCGCGGCCTGCGTCACCTTCGATCCCGAGGCGGTGATCCTGGGCGGCGGCGTGGCGAAGGCCGGCGAGACCCTCCGCGCGCGGGTGGAGGACGCCTTCCGCCGGTACGCCTTCCACGCCTGCCGGGAGACCCGGGTCCTGCTCGCTACCCTGGGCAACGACGCGGGCATCTACGGCTGCGCCCGCCTCGCCATGGGCGGCTGACGCACAACACCATAAGGAACGACGCGGACACCGAAACGTCCGCGTCGCTTCTTGTTTGTTTGGGGAAGGTCAGAGGTCCAGCGCCTCGAACCGGCGGCAGGAGACCCGCAGGGAGACCGCCGTCAGCAGGACGTACAGCAGCACGCCCGCGCCGAGGACGACAGCTTGCAGGCCCAGCCGGTCCGTACCGTTCAGGAACTCGAGGCCGGGGACGTGGTGCAGGACCTCCGCGGCGAGCACCAGGAGCATCGAGAGGACGATGAAGGCGATAAACGGCCGCCCGAACTTATACGCCGTGCGGAAAAACCCGCCGAGGAACACGGCGTTATACAGCCCGAACACCACGGCCGCCCAGCCGAGATACACGAGGTTCGCGTTCATCATGGGGTTTTCGAGGTAGGGCGCGGCGTCCCGGAGCAGGGTCATCCGCAGGGCGGTCAGCGCCGCCATGAGGAGCCAGGCCATGAGCTCGATGAAGC